>JACQQT010000062.1 GCA_016206815.1 Candidatus Omnitrophota bacterium
AATTTGAAGACACAGAAAAACATTGCACTAGAAATTCTCAAGAAATTGAATCAGAAAGGTTTTCTTTCTTATTTTGCAGGCGGGTGTGTGCGCGACTTATTAATGAAAAAACCGCCCAAAGACTACGACATCGCAACGACCGCAAAACCTCAAGAAGTAGAACAGTTGTTTCCTAAATCGATTCCGGTCGGGAAACAATTTGGCGTGACCATTGTCGTCCATCGGGGATGGCAGTTTGAAGTTGCTACTTTCCGCCGGGAAGGCGCTTATTTAGACGGACGCCATCCAGAGGAGGTGTCCTTTACCGACCCTGAGGAAGACGCAAAGCGCCGCGATTTTACGGTGAATGGCCTTTTTTACGATCCCATCCGGCGTCGGGTGATTGACTATGTGGAAGGCCGGCAAGATATTCAAAGGAAGCAAATTCGTACGATCGGGGAGCCGGAGGCACGATTTAGCGAGGACAAACTCCGGTTGTTAAGGGCTGTGCGTTTTGCCGCAAATCTAAATTTTACGATCCACCCCAAAACATGGCAGGCTATCCGGAAGTTAAAGAAAGAAATCCACTCCGTCAGCCAAGAACGCATCCGAGATGAATTGATCAAACTGTTCACACGCCCTCATGCGGGCCGCGGTCTTGAACTTTTGTCGGAAAGCGGGCTCCTTCGTGAAATCCTTCCCGAAGTGGAAGCCATGAAGGGGGTCGAACAGCCGCCGGAGTTTCATCCGGAGGGTGACGTTTTTATTCACACGAAAATGCTATTGGATCAGCTCGCAGGTGCATCTCCAACCTTGGCGTTCGGGGCGCTTCTCCATGATGTTGGGAAACCGCCGACATTTTCCGATGAAGGAGAACGCATTCACTTTTATAATCATCAAAGGGTGGGTGCCGATATGGCTCGTGAAATATTAACTCGATTGCGGTTTTCAAATCACGAAATTGAAGAAGTGGTTTCCTGTGTTGACAATCATATGAAATTTGCCAATGTCAAGGAAATGCGGTTGGGAAAACTGAAACAATTCATCAGCCGGGACAATTTTCCGGTTGAGCTCGAGCTCCACCGGATAGATTGCCTGGCAAGCCACGGAAAGCTTGAATTGCACCGTTTTCTGAAACGCAAGCTCAAGGAATTTAAGGCGCAAGCGCTGAAACCAGATCGGCTGCTCACGGGCCATGATTTAATTCACCTCGGAATCAAACCGGGGCCGATTATGAAGGAGATTTTAGAAGAGGCTTATACGCTTCAGCTTGAAGGTAAAGTTACATCACGCGATGAAGCAATCGCGTGGGTTCGCCAAGCGTTTAAAAAAGAGGGGTGAATGATGATCGTCGCCATTACCGTAACGGGCAAAGACCGACCGGGAATTATCGCAGCTTTAACAGAGATGCTTTATCAAGCCGGCTGTAATTTAGAGGATGTCAGTATGACGGTTTTAGAAGGGGAGTTTGCCATGATTTGTTTGGCTGCCGTCAAAGCCGGGAAGTCGTATCCGTTGTTACAGGCAAAACTCAAGCAGGCGGAGAAACGGCTTCATCTTACGATTTCCGTAAGGCTGATTCAGCACCGCTTGATTCGCGGAGAGAAACATCCATCTGGAACAAAGCCTTGGCTTGTTTCGGTTCTTGGAAAGGATCGTGCGGGGATTGTGTATCATGTTTCTAGGACACTGGCAAAACACAAACTCAATATCACAGATCTTAATTCAAAGATTATGGGTCGTGAAAAGAAAACAGCTTATGCACTTGTGCTGGAGGTGGATGTCCCAAATCGAAAAAACCTTTTAGGTCTGCTAAAGCGGGAATTCAATTTACTTCAAAAAAAATTGAATGTGACCATTACGCTCAATCCGGTTGATCCCGTTCAGTTTTAATCATGTCTCAAGCTTCCGTTCTCAAGTTTCCAGATTTCGTTTTAAGGCGGATCTCAAAACCGGTTCAACACATCGGCCGGTCGGAGCGTCACTTGATCGAACTTCTCATTAAAACGATGGAGCATCAACCCGGCGGCATTGGGATAGCAGCTCCTCAGATCGGGGTTTTGAGACGAATCGCCATTGTGGATGTGTCACCGAAGGCGGCCGACGCCAGGCGTTTAATCCTCATTAACCCCGAAATCGTCAAAATGGAAGAAGAAACGGTCAATCGCGAGGGCTGTATGAGTTTACCCGATTATACTGCAAATGTAAGGCGTGCCGCTCGGATTCTAGTTCGCTGGGACAACTACGACATGAAACGATGTGAATACGAGGCCAAAGGCTTGGAAGCCCGCTGTATCCAGCATGAAGTGGACCACTTAAACGGCATGTTGTTTGTGGATCGCGTAGCTTCTCTTAAACGTGATGTTTTTAGGCGGAAGCGTTACTTATGAGCAAGAAGAGGTTTTATGGGATCGGTCCAACCGGATTACATTGGTTTATTTAACGTCCGATAATGTATCTTATGTAAAGTAAATACAGTTAAATTGGAAAGATCAGACACCCCGTCTAGATCACGGCAGCAATGAAGAAGCAATTTGACTGATTTGTTTTCCATCCGCTCGGCCCCGAACTTTCAACATAACCGCCTTCATCACTTTGCCGATATCTGCCTTGGTTTTCGCGCCCGTCGCCTGGATTGCTTCTTGAATGAGGCCCTCCAGATCGCTTTCACTGAGGGGCCGTGGTAGATACTGCCCCAAGATGCCAATCTCTTCACTTTCTTTTCCGGCAAGGTCTGGGCGGCCTGCTTTTTCGTATTCTTGGACCGAATCCTTCCGTTGTTTGACCTGTTTTTGGATCACTTCCAGGAGGTCATCTTCAGAGAGCGCTTTCACTTTTTTTTCGATCTCCCTATTTTTAATGGCAGCTTTTAACATTCGAATCGTTCGCAGTGCGGCTTCCTTTTTCTCTTTCATTGCGGTTTTCATATCAGTTTCGATTCGTTCATATAACATTTAAGAGATCCTCCTGTGGTGTTCTGGCTACCAGTCTTTAACGGGTTCGTGGTCAGCATCTTGTTGCTTGGGACGTTTCAAAATTTGAAGTTCTTGTTCCGACTCCCTTAAGGCGTCAAGGATTCGCAAGGCGTTTTCTTTAGACATTTGGCCCTGAAGCAAAGGTCGAGCGGCCTGGCTTTGCTCATCTTTTGAGCCGGGTTTTGGTTGGGCACCTTGAAGTTCCGCAGGCGTTGGTTGTTCTCCTTGTTTTTCCTCTTGTTTTTGGTCCTTTTTCTCACTTTCTTTTCCTTCTTGAGCTGGTTCGGCCTCCGTTTCTTGTTCTTGACCTTCTTCTTTTTTGCTTTCTTCGCCTTTTATTTCTTTACTTTCGGCTTGCTGCGGTTCGCGGCTTTGCTCTTCCGGCTTGCCCTGTTGGTCTTTTTCTTGCGATTGGGACTGCCCCTCTTGATTTTTTTGGTCGCTTCCGCTTCCCCCCTGTTGTTGGGGCTGCTGGCGCTGGGATTGAGACGGTTGCGGCTTATTTTTTTGTTCCTCATCACGCTTGTCTTGCTTGATATCAAAAATTTTCTTTTGTTTTTGGAGAAGTTCCAAATTGAATTTCGCATCCTGATCGCTAGGATTCAGATGAAGCGCTTCCCGGTATGCCTGAATGGCTTTGTCGAATTGACCCAAACGATACTGCGTATTCCCGTAGTTATACCAGGCCTCTGCCTTCAAGTCTTTGGTTTTAGCGTTTGCGACTGAGCGCTCAAGCTGTGTGTCGGCTTCTTGAAATTGGTCTAATTGATAAAGGGTAGTGCCCAAATTATAGCGGATGGTTGAGTTGTCCGGACTTTTGATTTGAGCTTTTCGGAAAGCATCTAAGGCAGATTCGTAGCGTCTTTCTTTATAATGTTCGCCGGCTTTTTGGTTGAGACCCGAGGTAGTATCAAAGAAACCGCTGAAAAGCAAAATTGTCAACGCGGAAAGAAAACTTGTCCTCAGAATGCGGTGTTTAGACATGGCTTTTTTCCATTTGTTTTGTGGGATTCATCAGCATTTCCAGCAGAAGCAGGAACACGGCAAAAGCGAGGAAAAACTGGTAATGGTTTTCTCTTTCAACCACCAGCCGTTGTTTGAATTCTTTTTTTTCCAAATTTTGTGTGTGTTGATAAATCCAGTCAATTTCGCGGCCGCTTGGAGAGGCTTGGATGTAAAGGCCCCCGGTTTTATCTGAAATTTGTTTGAGCAGGTCTTCGTTCAGTTTTGTAATGACGACTTCACCGGAGCGGTCTTTTTTGTATCCGCTGATTTTTTTATTTTCGGACCGGAGCGGAATCGGGGCTCCGTCTTGGGTACCAATTCCGATCGCATAGATTCGGATGTTAGCTTCCTGGGCCATGGTGATGGCAGCGTCGGTATTTCCTTCCAGATCCTCTCCGTCGCTCAATAAGATCATCACGTGATTTTTTTGTTTTGATTCGGGAAACGCTTTAATGGCAGACCGAATGGCTTCGCTGAGCGAGGTTCCGGCATCCGGGATATAGCCGACTCGGATAGAATTCGCAAATAAGAGAAAAGCGTCATAATCTAGCGTCAAGGGCGATTGAATGAATCCGGAACCGGCGAAGGTAACGATTCCGATTCGGTCTCCCTTTAACGATCGCAGAAAAGATTTCAGTTCAAGCTTCGCTTTTTCAATTCGGCTCGGCGGCACATCTTCTGCCAGCATGCTAAGAGAAGTGTCTACCAAAAAGATAATTTCAACTCCCTGTCGTTTAATTTCTTTTTTTATCTCACCCCACTGCGGTTGAGCCAGCGTCAGTACCAGCAAACTAAGTGCCATAAGCACCAAGCCTTGTTTGAACCGTTCTTTTCCTCTGGAGTGCGATCGGGTCAGAAATTGAGCGGTTTCTGAATCCGCGAATTGACTGAGCAGTTTTTGTTTTCTCCGGGCAGTCCACACGAAAAAGACGAGAACTGCGATGAGCAGCCAGAAACCGTTGAGCCATTCAGGGTATAGAAATTGCATATTTCTCCTACGGTAATTTTAAGAAAGCCGTGTTTTCCAGCAACAATTGCAGAAGGAACACCAAAACACCCGGGATTAAGAACCAACGGTAAAGCTCCTGATAACTTGCATACTCTTTCACTTTCACCTCGGTCGTTTCCAAGGAATTGATTTTTTTATACGCTTGAGCAAGCGCTTCAGCATCGCCCGCCGCAAAGTAGTGTCCGTCTGCGATGTCGGCAATACGCTTTAACGTTTTTTCGTCCACTTTTACCTCTGCTTGCACGTATCGCTTTCCAAAAATGGGATCCTCAATCGGAAAGGGAACCAGCCCTCCCCTGCCAATCGAAATGGTGTAGATCCGGATTCCGAAACTTTTTGCAAGTTCAGCTGCCGTAATCGGATCCACGTTTCCGGCATTGTTCTCACCATCCGTTAATAAGATAATCACTTTGCTCTTGGCTGTGCTTTCGCGGAGACGGTTGACGGCCGTTCCGATCCCGAGACCGATCGCGGTTCCATCTTTAATGATTCCAACATCCACCTCGTCGATCAGCTCTTCTAGGATCCGATAATCAAGCGTCAAAGGGCACTGAGTATAACCCTTTCTGGCAAATACAACGAGCCCAATCCGGTCATTTTCGCGTCCTTTGATAAACTTTTTCGCTTCTTCCTTTGCAACGGTAATTCGGTTGACCGGTTTAAAATCTTCGGCGAGCATGGAACCCGAAATATCGAGTGCCAGCACCATATCGATTCCTTTGGTTTCATATTCCCGTTCCGCATCCACTTTCTGAGGACGGGCGAGCGCTACCACCATTAGTGTAAAGGCCAGAAACCGTAATGCCGGGAGAATCCAACGAAGATGGAATCGTTGTTGTGTGACAACGTTTTTAATTTCTCCCAGCGCTGAGAACTGTATGACGCTGCGCTTCCTTTTTCGCTCGAAAAGGTAATAGACGATCGGAAAGATGAGCAAGATGAGAAGATAAATAGGCGATTGAAATCGGAACATTGCGGCTTTAGCTTTCCTTTACGGGTTCAACGACTTCGCTTACACTTTCTTCCTTTGTTTTGTCGACAATCAGTTTTGCCTGCGCATTTTGGTGTAAGATTTCAACGGGCAACGGATTGTACTTTGCAAATTTAACAAGATCACAAAAAGATAATACGTCCGTAATCGTTTCAAGAATTTCCGGCGGTAACAGCCGTTTAAGTGCTTCCAAAACTTCGTAAGAAGTTGATTCCAAGGCTCGAATTTCGTAGCGCCGTTCAAAATAACGTCGCAGAATTTCAGACATTCGCAAAAAGTAAAGTTTGACAAGACCCCGTTTGAGGAGATCCGAATGTTGAAGCTGACTCAGCGCATGATAGGCTTCCTCATGGGGGGTGGGGATTCGTTTTGAGTCTGCCTTACTTTGCGCTCGTTTTTGACGTTGATAATAAATCCAGCTAGCTGCGCCTGCGCCTAGCATCAGGGCGATCATTAGAGACCACAGCCAGAAACGGCTCTGGATTTTGCGGACTCCCTTGACGCCACGAATGTCGCTCTCGGGAGCTTTATTTTTATCAACGCTTTGGATCGTGATGTAGAGGCTGTTCGTTTTTAATTCTTTCACGGTTCCGTCGGCCGCTTGATATTGAATTGCGAAAGGATGGATGACGTATTCGCCTAACATATAATTGGTCAGGACGTAATTCTTCCCTTCTGAAATCTGCCCCTTTTCTTTGTGCGAAAACTCAGTCGAACGTTTCACCTCAAAATCATTGAAGGCATTCTGGGGGTTGATTTCGAGAATGTTTATTTCGGGCGGATGGATGACGGTAACGCGGAGATTAATCTCATCCCCAATGGTTGCAAAGGCGTGATCAATTTCGACCTTTGCAGAAACATCCGATTGAGCCCCCGTCGCCAACAATGGATTCAAAACAAAAAGGAAGAGAAATGAGGTAAGAATTAAAGAATGGATTGGTCTCATTTGCGTTTCCGCGCTTCCCGAAGGCGGAAAAATTTAATCAAAGGGTTGATATAGGAAGTTCCCGCAACAATCTTGATTGAATCGATGCCGGTTAACTTGAACAGAAGATCCAGTTGCTCTTGCCTTCGGAGCGCAGCCTTTTCATATTGATTTCTGAGGCCGGCATCACCGGTGTCTAACAGAATTGTCTCTTTGGTTTCGGCATCTTGAAGTTCAAGCCAGCCGCAAGACGGAAGTTTTTGTTCCCGTTGGTCAATGATTTGAACCGCAATTAAATCATGTTTCTGATGGAGAATTTTGAGCGCTTTTTCGTAACCGCTGTCCAGAAAGTCCGAGATGACGAAAATAACGGCACTTCGGGTAAGGATGCGGTATAAGTGCTCCAGCGCAACGCGAAGATTTGTTTTTCGAGCGGTCGGCTGATAATAGAGGATTTCGCGCACTACCCGCAAGACGTGACTTTTCCCTTTTTTGGGAGGTACAAATTTTTCAATCCGATCCGTGTTGATGAGCAATCCGACTTTGTCGTTATTTTTGGTCGCAGAAAATGCAAGCAGACCGGCAATTTCGGCGGCGACCGTCGACTTTAGTTTTCCCTGAGATCCAAACTGCAGGGATTGAGATCCGTCGACCACAAAAACAACGGTTAGCTCGCGTTCTTCTATGAATTTTTTAACAAAGGGGTGTTGGGAGCGTGCAGTGACATTCCAGTCAATCGTGCGGATGTCATCGCCCGGGATATATTCGCGCACTTCTGAAAATTCCATCCCGCGACCTTTAAAAACCGATTCATATTCCCCGCCGAAAAGGTCATTGACCAAACGAGTCGCACGGATCTCGATATGTTTAACCTGCTTGAGAATCTCTTTTGGAATCACGGATTGAGTCTGGCTTATGGGACTTCAATTTGATCGAAAATCTGGCCCAAGATTCGTTCTGAGGTCATTTCTTCCGCTTCTGCTTCATAGGTGACGATCACGCGATGGCGCAGGACATCCAGCCCAATTTGTTTGACGTCTTCGGGGGTTGCATATCCTCTTCCTTTGAGAAAAGCATGCGCTTTGGCCGCCAGCGTCAGCATGATGCTGGCACGAGGAGATGCGCCGTAGGCAATCAACGGTTTTAGGTTTTCTAGTTTAAATTGCTCCGGGTAGCGTGTTGCAAAAACGATATCGAGAATATAATCTTTCACTTTCTCATCAATGTAGATTTGGTTGACGATTTTTCTGAGTTTTGAAATGGTTTGGGTGTCTAAGACCGGGGTGACTTCAATTTTTTGACCGGTTGACATCCGCTCCAAGATTTCCTTTTCCTCTTTTTTGTTTGGGTAAGAGATATTGAGTTTCATCATAAATCGGTCAATCTGCGCTTCAGGGAGTGGATAGGTCCCCTCTTGTTCAATCGGATTTTGGGTTGCGAGAACGAGAAAAGGTTCCGGCAGCAGAAAAGTTGACTCTCCTATCGTAACTTGATGTTCCTGCATCGCTTCCAACAGCGCGCTCTGGACTTTTGAGGGTGCGCGATTGATTTCATCGGCTAAAATAATATTTGCGAAGATCGGTCCTTTTTTGGTGGTGAAAGCCCCATCTTTTGGGTTGTAGACTAAGGTTCCGATCAAGTCCGCCGGCAACAAGTCCGGGGTAAACTGTAAGCGCTGAAATTTAGCGGCAATGGACTGAGCCAGCGTTTTGACCGACATCGTTTTTGCGAGGCCCGGAACGCCTTCCAGTAAGATGTGTCCGTCCGCCAGGAGGCCGATTAAAAGGCGTTCAATCAGGTAGTGCTGTCCGACGATTACTTTTCCGATTTCACGGAAAAGATTTTCGGTTGTTCCTTGAGCACTTTTCACCTGTTCCCCTACCTGTTTGACTGTCGTATCCATGATGCCTCCGTTTGTTAAATCACTCTTCTTTGATTGATAAATGAAAGTGTTTTTTCGTAGGTTGCTTTTACGTTGTCGGCGCTTGTTTGGGTACCTGAGAATCGTTCGTATTCAAGCGCTTGAAGTAGTTCGCGGAGCCTTGCAGCTTCTTTTTGAGACCACCGCTCCCCTGCTTTTTTCTCCAGCGTATTATAACCGCCTTGCGAGGGATTCCAATCTAATTTTTGTTTCACATACGTCAGTAAAAGACGTGTCAGTCCCTCTAAGAAATCTTTTGGATTTGGTTTCAATTCATGGGTATGATAAAGACGGTTTGCGTCCTCTATGAACTGGTCTTCCAGTGAAAGGACGGTAGGATTTGGAACTTGCGCTCGTTTTCTATTTTTTCGGTTGAGGATTAAAGTGATAGATCCAAACAACAGTCCTAAAAGTCCGGTTCCAAGCCCTAAGATCACGGGCCAAGGTTTTGAAGCGGGAGCTATGGTGATGCGGACTGCGGGAACTTCGATTTGGCTTGAAACAGCGCCGTCACCTTGGTTCCAGCGCAAAGAAAACCGCGAGATTTCGGCCTTTCCCGTTTTTTGAGCTAGAAATTGAAAGGTGAGGATTTGTTCAATCCCCTTCCCTAAGACATTCTCAGCAGTTGAGTTTGTTTCCTGGCGTACGCCTTCAAGTTGGAGATTCTCGGTTTGGATTTCAGGTGAGTCCATGCGAACGTTTTCAGGCAATTCAGGCCAAAGAATGTGAATGCGGTAAGAAAGCATTTCGCCAACGCGGTAGGTTCCGGTTGGTTGTTCAACACGGTCTAAGCGCGGGGTAGGAACTGGAACGGCTTGGACATCCGTGTCATTTGGAGGCTCCGCGTTCAGTTTGATCGGGAGCAGAACGAACAGAAACGAGAAAACCAAAACCAAGCGACGGATGAGATGCATAGACAGCGCAAGGCAATTTTACTTTTTCTTTTTGTCGTCTTCATCACCGTCCACGACTTCGTAGTCGGCGTCGACTACCGTGGACTTGTCTTTAACTCCCGCATCTTTCCCGCCGGTTTTGGAACGAGAGGAAGGATCGCCTGCCGAGGCTTTCGTTTTTTGTTTGGAGGCAGCTTCATACATTTTTTGTGCAAGTGTATGCGAAGCATTCGTTAATTGATCGGTTGCCTGCTTGAAGGTTTCCAGCCGGTCTGATTTCAGAGCCTCTTTCGCATTTTTCAAAGCGTCTTCAATCCGGTCCTTCTCGCCTTTTTCAATCTTATCGCCGTGCTCTTTGATGCTTTTTTCAACCGAGTAAACCAGATTATCTAAATGGTTGCGGGCTTGAATCAGTTCCTGTTTTTGTTTATCCTCTTCTGCATGTGCTTCTGCCTCCCGAATCAGTTTTTCGACCTCTTCTTTTGCGAGGCCTGAGGAAGACTCAATCCTGATTTTTTGCTCCTTTCCGGTTCCGAGGTCTTTTGCGGAGACATGCACAATACCGTTTGCATCAATGTCAAATGTCACCTCAATCTGCGGCACTCCACGAGGAGCTGGTGGAATACCCTCCAGATTAAAGAGGCCGAGAACGCGGTTGTCTTGTGCCATTTGGCGTTCACCCTGCAGCACTTTTACCGTAACGGCTGTTTGATTGTCGGCCGCCGTGGAAAATATTTCGGATTTACGGGTTGGGATGGTGGTATTGCGTTCGATTAATTTTGTCATCACACCTCCTAGCGTTTCGATACCCAGGGACAGCGGCGTCACATCCAAAAGCAGGACGTCACGAACTTCTCCCGCCAAAACGCCGCCTTGAATACCGGCACCGATCGCAACCACTTCATCCGGATTCACCCCTTTGTGAGGTTCTTTTCCGAACAGTTTACGGACCACCTCTTGGACGGCC
Source organism: Candidatus Omnitrophota bacterium (assembly GCA_016206815.1). GTDB lineage: Bacteria > Omnitrophota > Omnitrophia > Omnitrophales > Danuiimicrobiaceae > 01-FULL-45-10b. Next base: position 10,666 of record JACQQT010000062.1, read on the forward strand.
GGCATCCGGGTTTGCCCTCCGACCAGAATCACCTCGTCAATTTTATCGGCAGTCACACCGGCATCTTGCAGACATTGCTTACACGGTCCGATGGTCCTTTCAATCAAGTCATGCACCAATTGTTCGAGTTTGGCGCGCGTTAACGTGACGGCCATATGTTTTGGGCCTGAAGCATCGGCCGTAATGAACGGCAGATTGATTTCAGTCGTTTCTGAGGTAGATAGTTCACATTTTGCTTTTTCAGCAGCTTCGCGGAGTCGTTGAAGTGCCATCCGATCTTTGGCAAGATCGATGCCGTCGGATTTTTTAAATTCGCTGACCAGCCACTCGATCACCCGATGGTCAAAGTCGTCCCCACCCAGATGGGTATCGCCGTTCGTTGCTTTTACTTCAAACACACCCTCTCCGATTTCAAGAATCGAAATATCAAACGTACCGCCTCCCAGGTCATATACCGCAATCCGCTCATCTTTTTTCTTGTCCAATCCATAGGCAAGCGCTGCCGCGGTCGGTTCGTTAATAATTCTCAAAACTTCAAGGCCTGCGATTTGCCCGGCGTCCTTGGTCGCTTGTCGTTGAGAGTCGTTAAAGTAAGCGGGTACCGTAACGACTGCCTGTTGAATGGGTTCACCGAGAAAGGCTTCCGCATCAGCTTTTAGTTTTTGAAGGACCATTGCTGAAATTTCAGGCGGGGTATAGTCACGGTTATCAATTGAAATCGCCGCCTCACCATGTTTTCCTTCTTTCACTTTAAACGGAACCAGTCTGATTTCGGTTTGGACTTCACTTGAGCGCCGTCCGATAAAACGTTTGGCGCTAAAAATCGTTCGTTCCGGATTGGTGACAGCTTGCCGTTTACCGGCTTGTCCGACGAGACGTTCGCCCGTTTTTGAAAAACCGACCACAGACGGGGTCGTCCGGTTACCTTCTTTGTTTGGGATCACTTTAGGCTCTCCGCCTTCCGTGATAGCCATGCATGAATTGGTGGTTCCCAAATCAATTCCTAAAACTTTTCCCATGTGAATTCCTCCGTCAAATTTTTGTGATGAAATCAGTTTTTGCTAATCTTCTATCTTTAAGACTTCAAAATGCGTGCCAAAAGTATAAAATAAGACAAACTTTAACTTATTTATTTTCAATGAGTTACACGATTCTATTCATCGGCTACCGGATGGTATGCCGCGTTGTGTTGAAAGGATACAAGAATGTGTCAGAGTTATTCATCAATTTTGTATTCCGACATCTTCCGGTAAAGCGTTCTTCTTGAGATTCCAAGCCTTTTTGCTGCCAAACTTTTGTTGTGATTGACCTCGCCCAAGGTTTTTCGGATCATCGCCTCTTCCATTTCTTCGAATGTGCCCAATTCTTTTGTTCCCATATTCAATTTTGATAGGATTGGTTTTCTGCCGCCTCGGATATCAATCGGCACGTCATCCGCCGTAATGACATTCGAACGGTTTAAGACCACCATCCGTTCGACAATATTTTTGAGTTCTCGAACGTTGCCCGGCCAATTATATTTGCCGAGGGTATTGAGGGCTTCCGGCGTTATTTTTTCAATCACTTTTCTATTTTTTTCAGCAAAGGCGTTTAAATAATGATGGATTAAAAGCGGAATGTCAGCCGGCCGGTTCCTGAGCGGCGGGATTTCAAGCAAAATGACATTGATCCGGTAATAAAGGTCTTCTCGAAATATACCAGCTTCCGTCTGTTCTTTTAGGTTTTTGTTGGTTGCGCAAACTAATCGAACATCAGAACGTAGCGTTTTTGTGCTTCCCACGCGTTCGAATTCGCCGGATTGCAGCACTCTTAAGAGTTTGGTTTGCATGTTTTCCGGGATGTCACTTACCTCGTCAAGAAATAACGTTCCCCCGTTTGCCCGTTCAAATCTGCCGGTTTTTCGTTCCGTCGCCCCTGTAAATGCACCGCGTTCATGGCCGAAAAGTTCGCTCGCAAGAAGTGTTTCGGTAAGCGTTGCCATGTGGATGGTGACAAACGGATGGTTGGATCGCTTGCTTTCGGAATGGATCAGATGCGCAAAGAGTTCTTTACCGGTTCCGCTTTCTCCCTGAATCAAGACGGTTGAATCTGATTGTGCGATCTGCTTTGACAATGCGATCAGCTGCTTGATCGCAGGAGATTCCCCGATGATTTCGCCGGATTCGTACCGTTCCCGGGAGAGTTCCTCGCGGAGACTGATATTTTCATGTTCAAGCGCTTTCTGATGGAGTGCTTTTTTGAGCGTTAATTCTAGTTCGTCAAAGTTAATCGGTTTTGTCAGATAGTAATAGGCACCCGCTTTAATGGCTTGAACGGCCGTTTCAACCGTTCCGTAAGCGGTCAGCATGATGACGATCGTCTCCGGTGCGCTTCGCTTGATTTCATGGAGAAAATCCAGTCCGCTCATCTCAGGCATCTTGAGGTCTGTTAACGTAATCTCGGGACGCTCTTTTTTGATGAGGGCCATCCCTTCTTTTGCCGATCCGGCAAGCAGCACTTCGTAGCCGAGGTCGTTTAGAAATTGCTTTAATCCTTCTCGTGTATTTTTTTCGTCATCTACGATGAGGATCGTCGATCCGTAACTCATGGTTTCTTTTCTTTCTCCGGTTCAGGGAGGCGCAATTTTTCAAGCCGTATCGGGAGAATAATCGTAAAAGTAGTTCCCCCTTTCGGCCTACTTGCCACTTCGATGCGTCCTCCGTGTTCTCTGATGATTTGATACACAATCATGAGTCCCAAACCGCTCCCCTCCTCCCGGGTGGTGTAGTATGCATCAAAAATTTTGGGCAAGATATGACCCGGAATTCCAACGCCGCTATCGTGAAAGTGTATCAGGCATAGTTTCTCTTTTTTCTCTGTATGAATCTTAAGGAGGCCGCCTTTGGGCATGGCATGGGTTGCGTTTTTGATGATATTGAGAACCGCTTGTTGCATCCGCTCAGGATCAAAAAGAAACGGCGGTATTTTCTTATCAAATTCACTTTGAATTCGAATTTTCAACTTTTTTAATTCAGGTTTTTCAATCGAGACGGTTTTTGTGAGCAAGTCATGGATTTGTTCCACTTCAAATCGGAGCGGTTTCCGTCTGGCGGCCCTGAGAAAATTACGAATAATTTGATCTAATCTTGCCGTTTCATCCGTGATCACTTCCAGAGACCGAATTGCTTTTTTCCGATCGTCGGCAGTCAGCTTCTTGAAAGCCTGCTCCAGAAGTTTTGTGTGGATGGTGATCGAGTTCAGCGGGTTTCCGATTTCATGCGCAATTCCGGCCGCCAAACCAAGCATTGATTCCCAGTTCTCGAGTTTAAAACGTTCCCGGATATCCATTTCCGTTCCGGTGAGGTTGGAAATGGTGAGCAAAATGAAAGGCGGCGCTTCATTTTTCTCTATGAGCAAGGTAATGTTAAGAATCATCGGTCGAGGCAGCAGCACTTCAAATTCTTCTTGAAAAATTTCTCGTCTTTCATGGATGGCTTTCGAAAGCAAAGCAAGGAGAGGTTCATCGGGAATGGCTTGCTCCAGTATTTTTTTCTGGGCGGTGTTTTCCGGTAAGTTGAACAGCTGGACCATGCGTCTATTCGTGAACAAAATTTCTTTTTCAAAATTTAAAACCATGACCCCTTCTGAGATTCGATCAAATAACAACTGAATGAATTTCGTTTTCTGCGCGAGATCCAGTAAATAATGTTCTAAGTTTTTACGATCGATCCGGTCAATCCGGCTTGCGATTCGATCTAAAAATTCAGTGGCTGACATGGTTAGGATGATGCTTTACTCCGTTTTTTTCCTTTTGCAATATTGATGAACTCTTCCAATAAAAAATAATCCTTAATGCCGGGGCTTTTTTCAACGCCGCTGGCAACGTCTACAGCATAGGGTTTCAATTGCCGGAGTGCCGCCTCGAGATTATGAATAGTCAATCCTCCTGCCAGGAACAGTTTTTCATGGACATAGGGTTTGTCTTCAATGAACGACCTGTCAAACGTTGCCCCGCTGCCGCCAAGGTGTTCACGCGAATAGGTATCAAAGAGGAAGGCGCTCACGTCATATTCATCGATCCGCTTTAGACTCATCGCATCTTTCACCCGGAACGTTTTAATGACTTGATACTTTCGTTCCATAAAGTATTGACAATGCCTTGAAGTTTCGTCTCCGTGAAACTGCAGCCATGACAGACCCAGGTCTGAAGCGATTGCCTCCGTTTCCTCTTTGGATTGATTGGCAAAAACACCCACAAAATTTTGGAAAGGTTTTACGGCATGCATCATTTCTTTCGCTTGATCGCGGGAAACCTTTCGTTTACTTTCACAGAAAATAAAACCCAGAAAATCTGCCCCTAGCTCAACCGCTCGAATGGCATCGGCAACGTTTGTATTCCCGCATATCTTTACTTTAACCATGATGACACTCCGCTTGACGGTCCATAAAGTTCCGTTATTTTTTGTTGAATGTTTTTAGATTTCATTAAGGCAGTGCCAATCAAAAAACAATGAGCGCCTAACGCATGATAGCGGGTTATTTCGGCTTGGGTTTCAATCCCGCTTTCGATGACGACGGTTGCCGTTTTTGGAACAAATTTGATCAGATTTTCCGAGATGCTGCGATCGATTTCAAGAGTTTTGAGGTTTCGGTTATTGATTCCGATCAGCTGACTGCCTGCGTGGATCGCCCGGTCGAGTTCCGCTTTTGAGTGAACCTCCACCAGCGTCTCTAACTGGAGTTGAGTTGCGATTTGAAGCAAGGTTTTCAATTCTTGGTCTGAGACCAGCATGGCGATGATCAAGAAAGCGTCTGCTTTAAGGAGCGCCGTTTCATACACTTGGTAAGGATCAAAAATAAAGTCCTTCCTGAGGAGCGGGACGGAGGTTAATGGCCTGATTTGCTTGAGCGTTTTGGGATTGCCCTGGAAATAATGTCTTTCCGTGAGAACGGAAATGGCGCTTGCACCGGCAGCCTCAAATTCCTGCACGATCACTTGAGGCTCAAATTCTTGCCGCAGAATTCCTTCCGAAGGAGACGCTTTTTTTAATTCACAAATGAGATGAATTCCCTTCCCTTTGGTGAGGGCGTTTTGTAGCGAACGGCGCCGGAAAACATTTTGTTCGGCCTTTTCCTTTATTTTGGTGAAAGGCATGAGCCGTTTCAGTTCTTCTATTTCTTTTCGTTTATGTTCTACGATTTCATTTAAGATCATGGCTGATTTTAACGAGGCAGTTTAGGGTTTTCAAAGCTGCGCCGGAATTTAAAGATTTTTCCGCTAGAGCAATTCCAGCTTTAAGATTTTTAGCGAGACCGCTGGTATACAAAATAGCTGCTGCATTCAACAAAACAATCTCACGCCTCGGGCCTCTGTCCCTTCCTTGTAGGATGCCGTTCGTGATTTTACGGTTGAGTTTCGGATCGCCCCCTTTGAATTGAGCAGACCGGCCTTTCAGAAAACCAAACCGATCCGGAAAAATGATACGTTTCACTATCTTCCCATTTTTTAATTCGTAGACCAATGAGTGAGAAATGGTTGAAAATTCGTCCATCTGGTGCTGCGGGCTGTGGACAATCATCACGTGTTTTAACTTGAGTTTTTTGGCTGCCAGAGCCACTTTTTGAGCGAGATCCCTGTCGAAAACGCCAATGACCTGCCGGGGCGGCCGCAATGGGTTCAGAAGGGGGCCTATGACGTTAAAGACAGTTCGAATCTGATATCTTGATTTTAACTTTTTCCTGAGAGCCTGAACCGCTTTAAAAGAACCGTGATAAAGAGGAGCGTGGAAATAGCCGATTCGGCATCTTTCTAACGCGGTTAGCATTCGCCCCGGGGACGCGTCTATTTTTACCCCAAAGGCCTCCAGCAGATCTGCGCTTCCGCATTGGGATGAGATACTTCGGTTTCCGTGCTTTGCCACATTCGCCCCCGCTCCTGCGGCGATGAGGCTGGCAGTTGTCGAGATATTGAAAGTGTTGGTTCCGTCGCCGCCCGTTCCGCATCCATCCACGAGGTACGGAAAATGCTTGCGAGTAATCGGCTTTTCCATTTTTCTTACAGCTTGTGCAGCGCCGGCAATTTCGAAAGCAGTCTCGCCTTTTACGTGAAGGAGGCAAAGGATTAATTTGATAGACTCAAGGTCTAGCTTCTTCCCGGAGAGAAGTTTCTGAAAAAGAAAGGTCGATTCCCCGAAGGTTAAGCTCTTCCCGAGAAGTAGCTTGTCTTTGAAATTCTGCGGTTTCATTTTAATGAATGGTGACAAAATTTTTCAATATCTTTTTCCCAGCCGGCGTTAAAATAGATTCCGGATGGAATTGTACCCCGAAAGTCCGGTGAGTTTTGTGGGCGAGGCCCATAATTTCTTTATCTTTAGTTTCAGCCGTGATTTCCAGAGAAGGGGGGAAAGATTTCCGTTCAACTAAAAGCGAATGATAGCGCGTTGCTTGAAAGGGGTTTTCGATTTGGCGGAAAATTCCTTTCCGGTTGTGATAAATTTGTGAGACTTTCCCATGCATGATTTTTTTGGCACGGACAATGCGTCCTCCGAACACTTGTCCGATGCACTGATGTCCCAGGCATACTCCCAGAATAGGAATCGTGCCACTGAGATGCTGGATCAGCTCGTTCGAAATTCCGGCTTGATCCGGCGTGCCGGGTCCGGGTGAAATCACGATTTTCTTTGGTTTTATTTTTCGGATTTCGGCAATCGTGATTTTATTGTTTCTGAAAACGACGACCTTTTCCCCCAACTCGCTCAAGTATTGGACGAGGTTGTAAGTGAAGGAATCGTAATTATCAATCATGAGGATCATGGCGCTGTTAGACCCTGGCCTTCTGAACCGCTTGAATCAACGCTTTTGCTTTATTGATAGTTTCTTGATATTCCTTTGCCGGATTTGAATCATTGACAATGCCGGCGCCTGCTTGAACATAAGCTTGTTTTTGATAGATCACAATCGTTCGAATCGTAATGCACATGTCCATATTTCCGGAAAGGCTGAAATAACCCAATGCTCCGGCATAAGGACCTCTTTTCTCTTTCTCTAAATTATCGATAATTTGCATCGCACGAATTTTTGGAGCGCCCGTCACCGTCCCGGCCGGAAAAGAAGCACGCAGGAGATCAAAGGCGTTTTTCCCGGGTTTGAGCGTTGCTTTGATTTCACTGACGAGATGCATCACGTGGGAATATCGTTCGACCCGCGCGAAATCATGGACGCGGACACTTGAACTGTTGCACACACGTCCGAGGTCATTGCGGCCCAGGTCTACCAGCATTAAATGCTCGGCCATTTCTTTCGGAGAAGTGCGCAAGGCCGCTTCGTATGCAAGATCCTGTTTTTCGGTTTCTCCGCGCGGTCTGGTGCCGGCAATCGGCCTGATTTCGGCGGTTGGACCTGTTTTCTTTGACAACATTTCGGGTGAGGAGCCTACGAGGGTTAGATTTCGATGCCGGAAATAAAACATGTAGGGAGATGGATTGAGCGAGCGCAGCGTACGGTAAAGCTTAAAGTCGTCGGCTATTTTCCCCAGGCTGAATCGTTGTGATAAGACAATTTGGATACAATCACCGGCACGAATATGGGCTTTGGCTTTGCGGACCATCGATTGAAACTGTCTCGGGCTCATATTGGATCTGAGCTTGGTTTTTAACCGGGTATTTTTAGGCAAGCTCAAGTCGGCGCGAACGGGTTGATTTAAGTTTTTCACCATTCGTTTTAATTCCAGCAATGCCTTCCGATAAGTTTTTTGAGCCGATCCGTCCAAAGCCGCTAGGTGAATCAGTTTTAACTCGTGTTTAATGTGGTCAAACACAATCAAATTCGTGGGAAAAAATAAAACCGCATCGGGAACCGGAAGCCCTTTTTTCACGCGGAGTTTTATGTCTTCAAATTGCTGAACCAACTCATATCCAATATACCCCACTAACCCGCCCGCTAAAGGCGGCAGGAATTGGTTTGAAGCAAGGCGGTATCGTTTCAAGGCAGATTGAACCACGTCAATCAAATTTCGCTTATCCTTTATCTTTTCCCCTCGTTTTGATAAAAACGAGCATTGTCCGTTCTTGTATTCCAACACGAGGTCAGGATCCATTCCCACCAACGAAAAGCGACCCAGGCGTTCTTCGAGCTCGACAGATTCCAAGAGAAAAGCATGCGGCTTGCCGCCGGCTAATTTTAAGAAAACCGACACAGGTGTTTCCAGGTCGGCAGACAAATTGACCGTCAAGGGAATCAGGTTCCCATGTTTCACGCTTTTCTTGAAGTCAGCAAACGTCGGATAAGTGTTCATGTGAATTAATATATTTTATTCGGATCAAAAACTTTTTTTTGTGTAATCTTTTTGATCTTTCCTTTTTTATCCAATAGATGTACGAAACAACTTCGGTAGCCTAAGTGACAGGCTCCGACTTTTTGGTCCACTTGGATCAGCAAGGTATCCCGGTCACAATCGGTCGTGATATTCTTAATTTTTTGAATGTGGCCTGAAGTTTCCCCTTTGATCCAGTAGGTGTTACGTGATCTGGAATAAAAACAGGTTTTATGAATTGATAGCATTTTCCGGATAGCCGTCCGGTTTACATAGGCAAGCATGAGAACTTCACGGGTCTGGTAGTCTTGCACGATCGCCGGCATCAATCCGTTTGAGTCAAACTTAAATTTCGTCATCCGTTACTCCTTTAAACGTACTTTGATTCCTTTTTTTGCCAGATATTTTTTAGCCTCCTGAATCGTATATTTTCCAAAATGGAAGATGGAGGCTGCCAATACCGCGCTCGCTTGACCTTTGGCGCATCCTTCGTAGAGATGATCCAAGGAGCCTACTCCCCCGGAGGCAATGACCGGGATATGGAGCGCTTGGGCAACTTGGCGGGTGAGCGGAATATCGTATCCATTTTTTGTCCCGTCCCGATCCATACTGGTTAAGAGAATTTCACCGGCTCCAAGCTTTTCAACGTGCTTGGCCCATTGAACGACGTCCCATTTTGTCGGTTTTCGCCCCCCATGTGTAAAAACCTGCCACCGATTTTTTGACATTTGCTTGGCATCAATTGCAACAACGATGCATTGGCTTCCAAAGCGCCGGCTTGCTTTTCGAATCAGTTGGGGATCTTGAATCGCACTCGTATTGAGCGATACCTTGTCGCAGCCGGCTTTCAAAAGCGCACGAATGTCTGCCAGCGTTCGGATCCCGCCTCCCACCGTAAATGGGATGTAAACCGATTCTGCCACTCGCTCGACCATCCGGAGGGTCGTCGGCCGCGCTTCGTGCGATGCCGTAATGTCTAGAAACACAAGTTCATCCGCACCCGCCCGATCGTATGCTTTTGCGCATTCCACCGGATCGCCGGCGTCTTTCAAATTGACAAATTTTACTCCCTTGACGACGCGTCCTTGGTTCACATCTAAACATGGAATGATTCGCCGCGTCAGCACAACTTAGATGTCCTTGTCCGTAGCCACATTTTCCTGAACCGCATCCACAATGGCGCGTGCGTAAGCCCTGAGGTGGCAAAACAGAGCAGAAACCAGTAATGCGGCGAGAATGAGTACCCACTGGAGCAGGCTGAGATAACGCAGGAGGAACGTATCGAACCGCCACAGCAACATGGCGCCAACGGCAAACAAAGCGAAAAAGACCCATCCTAAAAGTGCGCGTTCTTGATAATGAGCCTGTGCCCGCCGGTACCAGCTCCGATTTCGAATCTTAATCCCACGCAGAATATCGCGTAATAGAATACTCCGGATCAATAAGCCCAGCAGGATGACTGCAAGGCCCACCAAGGACCATGACCACTGTTTTCCCTCCACAATCGAATGAAGCAGTGACGACATCATTAATGATCCCCAAATCGTTTCATGGCTTTTTTGAGTTCAATTTTCCGTTCGTAAAGCGCTTTCCCTATGATCGCGCCTTCAAAATTGTGAGCTTTCACTTTTGACAACTTTTCAAGATCTGATGTTTTGCCAATTCCGCCGGAAACAATCACATTCATTTTGGTTGAGCCAAGCAGTTGGTTGAGCAGCTCGATATTGGGTCCTGAGAGCATTCCGTCGCGCGAAATATCGGTGCAGATAACCGTTTGAACGCCGACTTTCTCAAGTATTTGAACGGTACTTTCAAGTGTGTGACGGTTTTCGCTGGAAAGCCAACCGTGTGTTTGGATCACTCCATCCCGCACATCAAGTCCGACCGCAATGCGCTCCTTGAATTGATGAACCAGTTTTTCAAGCAAAGCGGTGTCAAAGGCTTTGGTTCCGATGACCGCGCGCCAAACACCTGTCTGAAGCACTTCTTCGACCGATTCATAGCTCCTGAGTCCGCCGCCGAATTGAACCGGTACTTTTGCAACCATCAAGATATTCTTGAGTGAGCCCAGGTTTTTTCGTTTTCCGTCTTTTGCACCGTCCAAGTCAACGATATGAACCAGTTTCGCGCCTTCCGCTTGCCATTTTTGCATCACGTCGGCCGGTGATGCCGAATAAACCTTCTCGGAATCAAAGGCACCTTGCGTCAGTCGTACGACTTTTCCGTCTTGCAAGTCAATGGCAGGAATAATAAGCATCGCTATAGACCTATAAAGTTTTTTAGGATTTGGAGTCCTGCTCGCTGGCTCTTTTCAGGATGGAACTGAACTGCAAACGTAGTGGCTGAGCCTAAAATTGACGGAAACGTGATGCCATAGTTCGTTTCACCGAGAATCAATTTTCGCTCGCTCGGCTGCGCGTAATAAGAGTGGACGAAGTAAAAGTAACTTCCCTCTTTGACATGGGCAAGGATTGTTGATTGCCGCTTCAGCGAAACGTCATTCCAACCCATATGCGGGATTTTAAGACGGCTTTGCTCCGGTGACGGAAATTTTACGACAGATCCCTTCCAAATCCCAAGCCCTTTCACGCCGGGGCTTTCCTGGCTGCGTTCGAAGAAGAGCTGCAGGCCCAGACAAATTCCGAGAAGAGGGGTTCCGCTCTTTGCCGCATCCCGGACCAAGTGGAACAAATTCCGCTTTTTCAATTCGCAAACCGCATCTCCGAAAGCTCCTACGCCCGGCAAAATCAGTTTTTCGACTTGCGCCAGTTTTTTGAGGTCATCTCCTACGTATGTGGTCTCTCCGAACCGCTCTACCGCTTTTGCGACACTGCGCAAATTCCCCATGCCGTAGTCCATAATCCCGATCGCTTTTTTAGTTTTCATGTCAAAGATCGGTTACAGCGCCCCTTTGGTAGACGGGATACCCTTTACCCGGCTGTCGATTTGAGTGGCCATATCGAGTGCTTTCGCGGTTGCTTTGAACATGGCTTCGATAATGTGATGCGAATCTTCCCCGCTCACGATTTCTACCGTTAAGTTAATTCCGGCATGCTGCGCAAAAGCACGCAGAAATTCAGAAGCATCGTGAAAGGAATAGTTTTCAAGCCTGGAAAATTTGACGCCTTTACTTTTCAATATCGAAAATGAAGGACGACCCGAAAAATCCAAACTGACGCGCACCAGCGCCTCGTCCATTGGAATGCTGAAAAATCCGAATCTTCGGATTCCCGTTTTTTTTCCAAGCGCCTTGCTAAAAGCTTGTCCCAGCACGATGCCGACGTCTTCATTCGTGTGGTGAATGTCGACGTCCAAATCTCCTTTTGCTTTGATGGTCAGATCAAAGAGTCCGTGCTTTGCCAGACTGTTGAGCATGTGATCCAGGAAAGGAAGCCCTGTTTTCACCTGTCCGCTCCCCTTCCCGTCAATGGTGAGCGCAATCCGAATCTGGGTTTCCTGCGTATTTCGCGATACCGTTCGAGATCGCTTTTTATTCGACATTTGCTTTATCCTTTCCCTCTTCTATTTTTTGCGATGATTCCAGAAAACGTGATTCAATCGAAATCCGGTGCAGAATCAATCCTTCCATTTCGGTCAAGCGCCGGATAGGCTCCCGCACTTTCGCGAGCGCTTCTTTGGTGTAGCTAATGACTTGGGTGCTTTTGACGAAGGAAGCAGCGCTCAAAGGCGAGAAATATCGTGCCGTCCCGCTGGTGGGCAGCACGTGGCTTGGTCCCGCAATGTAATCGCCGATGACTGCCGGCGAATAAGCGCCTAGGAAAACGGCTCCTGCGTGCGTAATGTATTTCAGCAGACGTTCCGGCCGCTTCGTTATAATTTCCAAATGTTCCGGAGCAATTTCGTTGACGGCATCGCAACCTTCTTTTAAGTTTTTTACCAATACAATGATGCAGTCATCCACACGCTTTCGAATGATCTCTGCCAATTTTTTGGAATTCGTGACCAAATAGGACGTTCCGCCGAAATGTTCCGCCTGCGCTAAGAGATCGCAAGTGACGTGATTGGGATTGGCGTCCAGATCAGCCAAAATGGCTACCTCACTGGGTCCTGCCACCATGTCAATATCAACAAAGCCGTAAACTTGTCGTTTTGCTTCCGTGACGTACTGATTGCCCGGCCCAACGATTTTGTCTACTTTTTGGATCGTTCGGGTTCCAAAGGCTAAAGCTGCAATGGCCTGCGCCCCGCCGGCGCGGTAAATCTTTTTAACCCCCAGAAGATCGGCAACGACCAAGATATGTGGATCAATGTCACCGGTTTCGTGATTGGGCGGTGTGACAATGACCACTTCCTTTACACCGGCTACGGTAGCCGGGATAACGGTCATGTAAACCGTTGAAACCAACGGTGCGGTCCCTCCGGGAATGTAGACACCCACACGTTCTATAGGGCGGTATTGCTTGCCGAGATAAATTCCGTCCTTTCCTTTTACCGAAAACGATTTTTTGAGTTCAGATCGGTAATAGGTTGTGACGTTATCACGAACTTGTTTCAGTAAAGGCACAAATTCGAAATGAATTTTCTCGTATGCCCGGTTGATATCACCTTGACTCACCAGCAAACGCTTCAACGGAAGTTCAAGTCCATCAAATTGACGCGTATAACGCAAAAGTGCCTGGTCCCCGCGTGTTTTTACTTCTTGAAGGATGCGATTGACCTTTTTGAACAGGTCCTTATCCACCTGATAGCCGGTTGTCCGGTTTAAGCGTTTTGGAGCCTGTTTATCCCAATGGATGGTTTGCATGGTCTATTTCCCTACCGTTTTCCGAATGAGTTCAGAGAGCCTGAGGACTGCCTGTTGAATCCCCTTTGCGTTCGTGCCACCGCCCTGTGCTAAATCTTTCCGGCCTCCGGCACTTCCCGATAACAACGGAGCCATCTTTTGTGCCATTTCTTTTGCGTTCAACGGAGAAGCCGTTAGGTCCTTGGAAAGTCCAACAATCAGGTTTACTTTCGCACCTTGCACACCAAATAGCGCAAACACAGTTTCCTGTGCCTTGCTTCGCAATTGATCTGCCAGGTGCCGCAATGAAGCAATGCTTTCATTTTCAAGCGTTTGCGTGATTAATTTCATTTTTCCTATCGATTTGGCGGAATTAAGCCAATCGTCAATTTCGGAAGTATCCACCGAACTTTTTGCTTGCGATCCGCCCGAGCGTTCAAGCTCTCGGACTTTTTTTTGAAGTTTCCCAATTTTTTCAGCTGTTTGGTCCGGAGACGTTTTGAGTGCGAGAGCAATCTGCGCAACGGTTTGTTGAAGGTCTTTGACGTAACGAATCGCGTTGAGGCCGGTCGTTGCTTCCATTCGTCTGGTTCCGCTCCCGATCGAGGTTTCAGTAGTTATCACGAAGGCACCGATTTCACCGGTGCTCCGACAGTGCGTTCCTCCGCATAGTTCTTTGCTTTTGCCCGGCACTTCAATGACGCGGACGCGGTCGCCATATTTATCGCCGAAGAAAGCAAGAACGCCGCTTTGAATGGCGGAGTCGTAATTTTCCTCTTTTGATTCCACCGCCGCATTTTCCAAAATGGTTCGATTCACCCACGCTTCCACCTTCCCGATTTCTTCTGAGGTCAGCGGTTTGCCGCAAGTGAAATCAAACCGCAGCCGCTCAGGACTGACGAGAGAGCCAACTTGCCTGACGTGAGTTCCGATGACCGTTCGCAAAGCCGCCTGAAGTAAATGGGTTGCCGTGTGATTTCGTTTGGTAGCGTCCCGCTTGTCTCGATCTACTTGTGCACGGCATGAATCTCCCGCTTTCGGCTTTCCTTTTTTGAGTTTTCCATAGTGTAGAACGGCGCGCTCTTTTTTCTGTGTGTCCGAGACAATCAATATAAAGTTCTTCCCTTCCAAAACGCCCACATCCCCCACTTGTCCTCCGCCCTCCGGATAGAAAGGGGTTTGATCCAATGCGATAGCACCCATTTCTCCGGAAAAATTAGCCCAGAGAATTTTAGCGTCTGCTTCCAGGGTTTGATATCCTAAAAACCGGGTCTCCGGTAATTTGAGTAAGTCCTGATTGATTTCGGGTGTTGCGAAAATACGGTCCGCCAGCTTGCTCGAAGCCTTTGCCCGCTTCCGCTGCTCACTCAAAAGTGCTTCAAATTTTTTCTCATCAATTTGAATTCCAGATTGTTTGGCGATGGTGCGCGTTAATTCATCCGGAAAGCCGTACGTATCGTAAAGTCGAAACACTTCTTCCCCCGGCAATATTTTATTTTTCTTTTCACGAAGTTCTTTTAATCGGGCCGTCAAAACTTCCAAGCCGCTTTCCAATGTCTCCCGAAAGCGCTCTTCTTCCGAGCTAACCGTTTGCGCAATGCTTTTCTCAAGTGAACTGAGCTCCGGATAAACATCTTTCAATGTGGTAATCACAACCGGAACAAGGGGGGCTAACAGAGGCGTTTCAAGCTCTGCCGATCGACCTTGCCACACGGCCCGGCGAATGAGTTTTCGGATCACGTAGCCGCGCCCGTCATTTGCCGGATGCGCGCCGTCTGCGATTGCGACCACGGCCGCACGAATGTGGTCTGCAATCGCGTTTAAACTTGATTGATTTAAGCTCTCATGTCCGGGCGCCTGTGATTTTAGGACTCGGATCAACGGCACAAATAGATCCGTGTCAAAGTTATTTTGTTTCCCCTGCATGATGCATGCAAGCCGTTCCAGACCCATGCCCGTGTCGATATTTTTCGATTGAAGCGGGACTAGCTTGCCCCCTTCTTGCCGCTCAAACTGGGTGAAGACGAGATTCCAAATTTCGGCATAACGCCCCGATTCATCTTCCGCCCAAAACTTTTTTGTGGCGCCCGGGTAGGTTTCTCCTTGATCAAAAAAGATCTCAGAACAAGGACCGCAAGGCCCGTTCGGCCCGGTTTGAGGTGCGTTCGCAGGCCAGAAATTGCTGCCATCTCCCAAACGGGCGATTAATTTTTTTGGGATTCCGATTTTTCGGACCCAGATGTCGAGCGCTTCTTCGTCTTTTTTGTGAACGCTGACGTAGAGCTTTTCTTGAGGTAGTCTCATTTCTTGTGTGAGAAATGTCCACGCCCATTCGATCGCTTCTTCTTTGAAATAGTCACCAAACGAGAAATTGCCCAACATTTCAAAAAAAGAATGGTGGTACGGCGTTTTGCCGACCTGATCCAGATCACCTGTCCTCAGGCATTTTTGCGAAGAAGCCGCACGTTTCAAGTCGGTTCTAAGCCCCAGAAAGTATTCCTTGAATTGGTTCATTCCGGCTCCGGTGAACAGAAGTGTCGGATCATTTTTTGGGATGAGGGAATCACTTTTCACAATGCGGTGCCCCTTCTCCTTAAAGAATTCAAGAAAACATTTCCTGATTTCAAAAGTTTTCATTTGACTCGTTGGGTTGCATTTCTTTTACGATTTCACGCGAAAGTTCAAAATCAAATCCTCGGTTTATCAGGAAATCATAAAGGCGTTTTTTTCGCTTTTGGAAGTCCACGCCTTTTAATTTTTCCCATCTTTCTTCAGCCAGCATCAAAGCCGTATCATGTTCAGCCTCTTTCGGAAAAGTGTCTAGCGCTTCCTCAATTTCCCCGGTTGCGATCCCTCTTTTTTTCAGTTGCAGGTATACTTTGCGACGCCCGTATTTCTTGCTTTGGACTGCCCAGTGCACTGTTTCTTGCACTAATTTCTGATCATTTAGGATCTTTTGCTCTTTGAGTTTGACAATGATGCTATCGATCGCCGCTTTAGGATACCCCTTTGATAAAAGACGTTTCGACAATTCGGTTTCACTTCGTTTGCTGATGGTAAGAAGCCGGACGGCATACAGATAGCCCTGTTTCCGTTGCGAATTGTCCTCTACGTGAGCGCCCATTTAAGTGATCAGGAAAAAAATACGGCGGAGGAAACCATCCGCCGTATCAGATTTATTTAGCTTTCCGGAAAGCAAGCTACGGGAAAATTATTTATGTTTCTGACTCAGAGGAAACCGCAGGTTCGCTGGGCGAATGTTTTTCAGCTGAAGTTCCTGCCAGCACTTTTTCTTTTACTTTCTGCTCGATTTCATCTAGGAGCTGAGGGTTGTCTTTCAGGAAATAGCGGACTGCTTCCCGACCCTGCCCCAGCTTTTCAGAGTGATAGGCTAGCCAGGAACCCGATTTTTCCAGGATGCCGTGATGGATGGCTAAATCGATGATGCTTGAAGATCTGGAAATCCCTTCGTCAAACATGATATCGAATTCCGCAATTTTGAAGGGAGCCGCACATTTATTCTTGACGACTTTTATTCTCACGCGATTACCGACGACTTCATCCCCTTTCTTGATCGATCCGATTCTTCGGATATCCAGCCGCATGGAGGCGTAAAACTTGAGCGCCTTCCCGCCGGGCGTTGTTTCCGGATTTCCAAACATCACGCCGATTTTTTGCCGCAGCTGATTAATGAAGATGATACAAGTTTTTGAGCGGTTGATGATGGCCGTTAGTTTTCTGAGAGCTTGCGACATGAGCCTTGCCTGCAATCCCATTTGCGCATCGCCCATTTCGCCTTCGATTTCAGAACGAGGGGTTAAGGCGGCTACGGAATCAATCACGATTAAGTCTAGGGCATTTGAACGGACTAACATTTCAACGATTTGAAGCGCCTGTTCTCCGGAGTCTGGCTGTGAAATCAACAAGTCGTCTAGTTGAACCCCCAATTTTTTTGCGTAGGTAGGATCAAGCGCATGTTCGGCGTCGATAAAAGCAGCCACCCCGCCTTTTTTTTGAACTTGAGCGGCAACGCTCAGGGTGAGGGTGGTCTTGCCGCTTCCTTCAGGACCAAAGATTTCAACCACACGGCCCCGAGGAACTCCCCCAATACCGGAAGCCAAATCCAAGCTGAGCGCACCGGTCGGAATTGCCGGGACATCGGCAAATCTTTCTTGCCCCAAGGTCATAATGGCACCCTTCCCGAACTGCTTCTCTATTTGACTCAGCGTGAGTTGAAGAGCTTTTTGCTTTTCTTGCGAAGCCTTGTTCACATGTGTTTCCTTTTGTCCCTCTTTGCTGATCGCGCGCTTTTTCCCAGCCATAACCTCTCCTTTTTCTAAGGTCTTTAATTATACAGACTTAGCTGTTTTTGTAAAGGAAAAATTAGGCTGGAAAGCCTTATTTTGAGAAATTTCCAAGCTTCTTTTCACATGCCTGAATCCCCTTCCGCAACTCAGGCAGAAGCTCGAGGGCAATCGTGATCCCCTTTTTCGTGGGAAGCATTTCTTCGCCTTCTTTCGGATGGTAGAAGATACGTAAGTCTAGATATTTCCTAGCCTTGTATTCGCGAAGAGAAAAGCGAACCGCATCGTCCTGATTTCTTTCAAATTCGTATAACAGTTGGTTTTCCATTTCACTACCGGGGTTGTGTGGGAGGCAGGAAATATGACTTATAATCATAAACTTATTGATTGTCAAGTAAATTTAAATTTTATTTTCGGGGGCCGGTGGGTTGACCAATTTGATTCCACGAGCGAGATAGAGTGCGGTAGAAAGAATAGTCAGGCTTACCGCAGGGAGCCAGATGAGGTGCGCGTAACGCCACCCTGCCAGCAAAACCAAGATCGTTAACATTTGAAAGAAAGTGGTCAGTTTTCCAATCAAATTTGGCTGGATACGAATTTGATTGGTGGTTAAAAAAATAATCACAAGCCCGCAGATGATAAATAAATCTCTAAACACAATAATGATCACGACCCAATTTGGCGGTTTCAATATAAAAGCGCTTGAAAATGTAATTCCTAAGAATCCCGACAAAAGAAGCAGCTTATCTGCGAGCGGATCCAAAAAGGTTCCGAGCTCGGTTTTGCATTTGAATTGTCTCGCAATTGCCCCGTCCAGCGCATCCGTGATGATCGCAATGAAAAAGATAATCAAAGCGGTCATCCGAAAATAATATTTTTCAGGAGTGTAATAAATCAGGGAAATCAGGAAGAATGGAACCAGAACAATTCGGAATAACGTAATATAATTGGGGAGGTTCAAGGCTCAATTTAAAATTTGATTTAGCTCGTTTTTAAGCTTCTGGTCCGTGTGCTCGATTTCCTTATTTTCAGGTGCTAACCGAACCGATACGATTTTGGAGATGCCCGCTTCTTGCATGGTGACGCCGTATAAAGCATCTCCCATTGCGATTGTTTTCCGGCTGTGTGTGGCGATGATGAATTGCGTGGTTGGCAGAAAAGGCTTTAACGCAGAAAGAAATCGTTCGTTGTTCGCTTCATCCAGCGGTGCATCTACTTCGTCCAGAACGCAGAAGGGAGACGGCTTGACAGAAAACAGTGCAAGAAGAAGCGCAATCGCAGTTAACGCTTTCTCTCCGCCTGATAGCAAGCTGATATGTTGTAATTTTTTTCCCGGCGGTCTGGCCGCGATATCAAGTCCGGATTCAATGGGATTGCTTTCATCAAGCAAGATGAGGTCCGCCTGACCACCGCCGAACAACGTTCGAAAATAGTTCCGAAACGCTTCTCGGACATGGACCAAGGTTTCTTCAAAAAGTTTTTTTGTTGTGCGATTGATTTTACGAATTGCTTCCAGAAGTGAATCGCGTGCCTCCGTAAGATCCCGTTTTTGGTTCAAGAGGAAGTCATACCTTTGTTTTAATTCCTGATATTCATCAATGGCAAGCAGGTTCACGGTGCCGATGGATTCCAGTTTTTCACGCAACGTTTCAATTTCCGTTTTGACCTCATCCATTTTTTCCGCTTCCAATGTGTAATCTTGCGCGTTGAGAGTTGAAAGATCAATTTTATATCGGCCGCTTAAATCTTGACGGATGGAGTCCTTTTGGTGTGTGATTTCAAGTTCTTTTAAGCTGAGTTCGTGTATTTTTTGTTTTAATTGCTCTATCGCTTTTGCACTTTCCTGGATCTTTTCAATCGCGCAATTCCGATCACCCAACAGCTGAGCCCTTGATTGTTTCACTTGCTCTACACGGACCGATTGTTCAAGAAGTTGTTGATTTAAGTGATCTTTGTCCGTTTTGAAATATGAAGTTTGAATCTCGAGTTCTGAAATCTGGCGAGCTGATTTCTCTCGTTCACTTTCGAGCGATTGGATACGCGTATTGGCATCTTCCAGCTGGCGATTGAGGAATTGGATTGCGTGTGAAACGTCTTTTTCTTTCTCCGTCTGCATTTCGAGTTTAGATTCCAAAAGTTCCAATCCCCGTTCAATTTCTTCCTGAGCACTCTTTTCGCTCAACATATGTTTTTGAAGTCGGTCAAACTCAGATTGTGCACGGGCTTGTTCGGCTTCCAGCTTTTCAAGTTGTTTTGAGAGTATTTCTTTCATCTGACGGGACTGTTCAGCGTCTGCTAAACATTGGCGAGTCTCTTGCTCAAGGAGGCAAAACTCGTCTTTTGCTTGTTTGCGCTGTTCGTCAAAACTTGAGCTTGCTGCTTGGATGCGTTCAAAAGCGACGCGATAGGCAAGCATTTCGCGATTAAGGTCATTTTCTTTTTGTCGTAGTTCTTTGAGGCGTTGCTCCCCTTTGGTTAGCATGAAGCCGAGCTCAGCTTCCTGTTGATGCATCACTTCGTTCTCACGGTTGAGACGCGTGTTTTCTTTTTTGCGGGCAAATGTGTTCCGTTCGGGGGTGTATCCGCCATTTCTGAGGGTAATTTGGAATTCCGGACCTAAAATGGCGCCCGACTTAGAAACCAGTTTCGCGCGTTGCGATAATCTCATGAGTTGGGCAATATTCTCTGATGTAATTTCGTCAACCACGTAGGTTTTCCCGACGAGGTTTCCAAAAATTCCGTCATAGCCATTTTGGACTCGGATCACATCCCACAAACGCTTTTTGACCAAAGGATGGGACTGCACTTGATTGTCTGCCGCGAGCGCACCGTTTAAGATGGCCTGATCTCTTACGAAAATGGTTGCATGGTGCGAGCCGGATTGTTTCAACTGTGTGAGGAGATGGGTGGCAGCTTCCAGATTGTCTGCCACGACCGCTTTGAGAGAATCTGCAAGGGCTGCTTCTGCCGCCAATTCATACCCCGGTTCGATTTCTACTAAATCCAGCAAGGTTTTCATCATGCCCTGCTGTGTCGGGTGGGAGCCGTGTTCTGAAACAATCTTTTTAGGATCGGGACCGGCGAGATGATCAATTTCTTCTAAAAGACGCAACTGGCTCTCGAGCTTTGCAAGTTTTGCTTGGACTGCCGACAATTCGCTTTGAGTGGCTTTGAGATGAAGCTCTAGGTTATCTTTTTCTTGGGTTACCGCTGTCAAGGCATTGCGGTTTTCAATTACCTTCGCATCGTAGTTTTGATATTCCTCGCCAGCTCCTTTTTGTCGTGCGACCAAGTTTCGATCCCATCCCGTCAGTTTTGCTTTGGATTCCTTAAGTTCGCTCTGTTTGCGCTCCAATGAAAGCAGTTCCAGATCGGCTTTGTTGAAGGCATTTTTGGTGTCTGCGATTTGACGCGCCAGCTCAAAAAGAACGGCTTGCTGATTTTCAAGGTCCTGTTTACCGCTTCCCTGGTTTTGTTGCGGAGGTTGATTTAGGAGATTTTCTTTCTTTTTGGCTTGTATGTCTTCAATGACAGCGGAAATGCGTTCGCGTTCATTATTTTTCAGATGAATATCCTGATTTAAATTTTCTACGGTTTTCTTTAACGATTCAAGCTCCCCCAACGCTTTTTCGCAGTTCAGTTTTAGGAATTCAATTTTTTCCCGATGGAAATTTTCCTGGTTTTCAAGTGCGGTAAGCGCTTGTCTCGTTTCGGATCTGGTATTTTCTTCTTCCAGGAAAGATTGCTCTAGTTGTTGAAGGCGTCCTTCCACCAAACGCGCCGAGGCGTTTTCGCTTTCCGTTTGTGCGCCCAAAGCGGAGAGCGATTCCTGATGTGCCCTGCGCTCTGTTTCTAGCTGTGCAGTCTGACCATCCAGATTTTGGAATTCAAAGAAAGCACGCTGAATTTCCAAATTCTTCAATCGGTCAAATTGTGTTTTGTAACGTTCCGCGCGCTGTGCCTGCCGTTCGGCGTACCGGATGTTTCGCTCCACCTCACTTGTGATGTCGTTTAAACGGAGAAGATTTTCTTCCGTTCGTTCCAACTTTCGAAGTGCCTCTTCTTTCTTAACTTTGAATTTTGAGATGCCGGCCGCTTCTTCAATGAGGGAACGACGTTCTTCGGCTTCAGCATTGAGGATGTAATCAATACGGCCCTGTTCAATCATGGAATAGGAATTGGATCCGATCCCCGTGTCCAGAATCAGGTCCTGAATATCTTTGAGGCGGCACGGCGTTTTGTTCAGTAGATATTCGCTTTCACCTGACCGGTAAAGCCGCCTGGTGATGACCACTTCTTCATATTGAACGGAAAGCTTTTGATCCGAGTTATCGATTGTCAGAGATACTTCAGCAAAATTAAGGGGTTTTCTGAAGTCGGTGCCGGAAAAGATAACGTCTTCCATTCGGGAGCCCCTTAAAAGTTTGGCGCTCCGTTCTCCTAAAACCCAGCGAATGGCATCTGAAATATTGCTTTTCCCGCAGCCGTTTGGTCCAACAATGCAGGTGACGCCACGTTCAAAGACAATCTCGGTTTTTTCTGCGAAGGATTTAAATCCGAAGATTTCTATCTTTTTGAGGTACATAGTTCAACCATTTTAGCCGTTTACCGTCCGAAGTCCAGCGACTGTTTAATTATCGTCATGAAAGTGAGGAAGTTTAAGATAAAATTCGAAGGAAAAACTTGATGCAGCAAATCAGAAAAAACGAGGTCAGCCTTCAAAGCGTTTTAGGCAGAGGGCAGCATTATGACCGCCAAAACCCAAAGAATCAGAGAGCGCAACTTTAATTTTAGCGCGGCGCGGCTCATTTGGCACGTAGTCCAAATCACATACCGGATCCGGGTGTTCATAATTGATAGTAGGAGGGGCAATCTCGTGCTTAATGGCCAATGCCGTGAAAATAGCTTCTACCCCGCCGGCCGCTCCCAATAAGTGGCCGGTCATGGATTTGGTTGAGCTGACCATGAGTCTTTTCGCCACCGGTTCTGTGAAAACTTGTTTGATCGCAATGGTTTCCACTTTATCGTTAAGAGGAGTGGAAGTTCCGTGCGCATTAATGTAATTCACTTCTTCAGGCTTGATTTGAGCATCTTGCAGCGTATTGATCATACAACGGGCGGCGCCTTTGCCTTCCGGGTCCGGAGCAGTCATATGAGTTGCATCCGAGGTCATGCCGTATCCAGCTATTTCGCAATAAATTTTCGCGTTCCGTTTGAGGGCATGTTCTAACTCTTCTAAAACAACCACACCGCATCCTTCTCCCATGACAAAGCCGTTTCGCGTTTTATCAAAAGGTCTTGAAGCTTTTTCCGGATGGTCGTTATGAGTGGATAGGGCCTTCATGGCGTCAAACCCGCCGAAACCCAGCGGTGTGATGCACGCTTCCGTTCCCCCTGCCAACATGATTTGCGCTTCACCCCGTTGAATGATTTTAAACGCATCTCCTATCGCGTGAGATCCGGTTGCGCAAGCCGTAGCAACACAATTATTCGGACCTTTCAGACCCAATTCAATTGCGACCTGGCCGGGTGCCATGTTCACAATGAGCATCGGGATTAAGAACGGGGAGACGCGGCCTGGTCCTTTTTCAAGCAGAATCTTGTGTTGTTCTTCAATCGTATGAAGTCCGCCAATTCCGGAGCCAATCAAAACACCGCATAGATACGGATCCTCTTTTTTAAAATCTAATTCGGCATCTTTGATGGCCATTTTGGCACCCGCAACCGCGAATTGGACAAAACGGTCCGACTTTTTGATTTGTTTGGTGGAGAGATATTTCGTAGGGTCAAAGTTTTTGACTTCAGCGGCGACTTTGGAAGAGAAATGGTTGGCGTCTACTTGCGTCACGCGAGCGGTTCCGCTTTTTCCTTTCAAAACCGCATTCCACGTTTCTTCTAGATTATTACCGATAGGGGTGAGACAACCAGCTCCGGTGAGGACGACTCGGTACTTCATAAAGACCAGGCAAGTGAGGAGGGAAAATTAACATGTTTGAAAAGAATGCGCCTTATTTGGCGGCGCATTTCTCTTCGATGTATTTGATGGCATCTCCAACGGTTTGAATTTTTTCCGCATCCTCATCAGGGATCTCAATTCCGAATTCTTCTTCGAGCGCCATGACGAGTTCAACCGTATCGAGAGAATCTGCACCCAAATCGTCGACGAAAGATGCTTCAGGCGTGACTTCCTCT
>JACQQT010000061.1 GCA_016206815.1 Candidatus Omnitrophota bacterium
GCCTAAAGTGGGACAGACCTGCAATCGAGTTTCTCAAGGAGAGACTGCATATCTGAGGGCAATTCTGAGGCAAACGAAAGCTTTTGTTTGGTTTTTGGATGCAAAAAACCTAATGCTTTGGCATGAAGCGCCTGTCGATTGATCAAAGGAGACGGATAACCATAAACCGAATCTCCGAGAACCGGGTAACCCAGCGTCCGTAAATGGACGCGGATTTGATGGGTTCTTCCGGTTTCAGGCCTTGCCTCTACCAGAGTGGTTTTCTGAAACCGTTTCAGGACCTTAAAATTGGTAATGGAGGGTTTTCCGTGATCGGCTCGCACCGCTACTTTCTTCCGATTGGTCACCGATCGACCGAGTGGTTCTTCTGAGCGCATTTCATCGTGTTGGACAATGCCCAGGACAACCGCCCAATAAATGCGGTCAATCTCATGGCGCTTAAATTGATCCGCTAAAGCCCGATGGGCAAGGTCATTTTTAGCCACCACCAAAAGCCCTGAGGTATCTTTATCCAACCGATGAACAATGCCGGGGCGCATGTGCTCACCCACTTGAGAAAGCAGCTTTGTGTGGTGAAGCAGTGCGTTGACGAGTGTCCCTTTGGGATTGCCTGAGCCGGGATGAACCACCATGCCGGCAGGCTTGTTGACCACAATCAGATCCTCATCCTCAAAAACAATATCAATCGGGATGGACTCGGCTTGCGTGATCGCCTCCGGCTCTTCTTCATACAGGATGGCGATCTGATCGCCCGGCTGAACAGGCGTATGCGGTTTGGCGGGATGATCGTTTAATTTGATCTTTCCTGCTTCAATCAGCGTCTTGATTTTGGTCCGCGAAAACGTTTCGGCACACGCCTTCGCCAAAAAGAAATCGATCCGGACATGATGAATTTCAGGTGGAACGATGATGCGTTTTTCCGGCGCCATAGCCCGAATGTCTCAGAGAAAATAGGATCAGAGAAATTGCGGCCAGCGCAATGCCGATCCATTGGTTGGAAGTCAAATTTAAAAAAACTTTTGCATTATCCCCTCTCAAAAATTCCAGTACGAAGCGTCCGATGGGATATCCCGTAAAATACGCGAACGAAACGGTTCCGACGGGTAGTTTTCTCCTCAAAAGAAACATCAGAAAAAAGACCAGGGCGAAACAAAAAACCGCTTCGTAAAGTTGCGTAGGATGAACCGGATGGTTCAAAAATGGAAATGAAACTGCCCACGGGACGTTTGTTTCAATTCCGTAACAACAGCCGTTCAAAAAACATCCGATTCGGCCAAAACCCTGCGCCAGTGCCAGCGCCGGAACGAACAAATCAAGCAGCGCAAAAAAAGAAAGCCGCTTGAGGCGTATGAAGAGCCAAAACCCCAGCAATCCGCCGATCAGGCCGCCATAGAGTACGATCCCGCCCTGCCAAATTTTAAAAATTTCAACCGGTGAACGGCTGAAGTAATTCCAGTACTGAATGACATAAAAAATTCTGGCCCCCGTAAAACCGCTCAGCACTGCCGTCATGGCCAGATCGACGACGGTATCAGGTGTAACGAAAGCACGCTCGGCGTTCGATCTTAAAAAAACGACCGCGGTCAACACGCCCAGCGCCACTAAAAGTCCGTATGAATATAAGTGAATGTGCCCCCAGGAGAAAAGGACAGGGTACATCAACGCCCCCTGAAAGCAGCTAGAACGAACAAGGAAACTCCGATCGTAATGCAGGCATCGGCAATATTAAACACCGGCCAGACGCGAAAGTCCAAAAAATCGATGACATGCTCAAAACGAAGCCGATCGATCCAGTTGCCGATCGCCCCGCCCAAGATCAAACCATATGCGACTCGACGATATAGCGTCTCACGCCAAAAAAACTTGGAAAATGCGAACAAACACAAAACGCTCACCGTGATGATGCCGGTCAAAAGCTCCGGGTGTCCCCGAAAAAAACCAAAGGCAACACCCGTATTTTCAACTAAGCTTAAATGGAAAACATGAGGAACGATCGGAATGTGGCCGCTAGAAAGGTAGGCGAGGGCAAAAAACTTTGTCAGCTGATCCAATAAAAGAACGATTCCGGCAATACTGTAAAGGATAATCATGGCTCGCGGGTTAGCAACAATTACTCCCGGCGGGTATTCTTCTCCTCATCCTCCTTGCACTTGAGGCAAAGTTTTGCATAGGGAACGGCTTTTAACCGCTTCAGGCTGATAGGCTTCTCGCAATTCTCACAAATTCCGTAAGCACCGTCCGCGATTTTCTGTAACGCTTCATCAATCCGGTTCAACATCACCTGTTCGGCAGAAGCAAGGTCGAGTGAAAATTCCCGGTCAAAGTTGTCGGTCGCCATATCGGCCATGTGAAAGGAATAGCCTGAAAGGTCGCCTGAGGCATCGCGCTGACTCTTGTTTAAGTTATCGCGCTCGATGTGACTGATCCCCTCCGCGATTTTCGCGCGCTCTGCTTCCAGTTGTTGTTTCAACTTCATGACCTCTTCTTTATCCACTCGAAATTCTCCTTTTCCCTGCTCAAAAGAAAATGGATTATATCATCCGCTTTTCTCAAGTCAAATAAAAACGTCCGACTTATGCAACGTTTTTGTGGCTTGCACTTTTCGCCTTCTTGTATTTCCCGTTCAGGGTGCGTTGATATGCCCGGATAAACGCGCCGACCACCTGAGGGTCAAATTGAGTCCCTGCGCACCGCTCGAGTTCCTCGAAAGCAACTTCGATGGGTTTTCCCTTGCTGTAACAACGTTTCGAAACAATCGCATGGAAAGCATCCACCACCGAAACAATACGGGCCTCCAGCGGGATAGCTTCCCCCTTCAGCCCGCTCGGATATCCGGAACCGTCATAGTTTTCATGGTGATGCAAAACAACGTTCGCGACTTCTTTGAACCCGGTCAATGGCTCCAAAATTTTAGCTCCCTTCACCGGATGTTGACGCATAATTTTCCACTCCTCATCCGTTAAAGATCCGGGTTTCATTAAAATATGGTCCGGAATCCCAATTTTACCGACATCATGCAAGTGAAGCGAGGCGACCAAGATGTCCTTCCGCTTGCCGGACATGTCATAGCCCATCTCCTGAGCCGTCATCAGCCCCAAACGTTCCACGCCCTGCAAATGGCCGGCCGTATAAGGATCCTTGGCATTCACTTCGTGCGCGAGCGACATCACAATTTGATAATAAGTCTCTTGTTCTTTTTTGCGGAGTTCCGCTATTTCCTGAAGCCGCTGTTCCAATTCCTGCTTTTGCTTTTCCAGCTCGACGTTCTTCGCAATGAGATCTTCACGAAACTCCGCCGTTTTAATGGTCATCGAAGCATCGTTTGCCAAGGTCTGAAAGAAATTAATTTCTTCCAACAAAAAAGGCTCGCCGCTCAATTTTCCGCCCAACAGCAGGACTCCTAAAAGCTCGTTCTTATAAAAACCCGGGACGCACACCGTCGCTTTCAAAGTCTCCATGACTTCCTTCAGCGAAAGCAATTTGGTTTTTAAGGTCGGATGCTGGCCGGTCAGAGCAGGATCTTGGATCCAGGCTTTCAAATCTTCAAGAATAAGAAAGTCTTTCGTAAGTTTTACCTTTTTTTCCCAATTTGAAAACCAGTGAATTAACGGATTGCTGTGATCTAATTTGACTAAACTGATGGGAATCCGGTGGCTGCCCTGAGAATCAACGAAGATATAACGCTGCTTCAGTTGATCAAACATCAGGATGGAAGCATGGTGGAGGCCGACTTCCCGGACGATAAACCGGACAATCATTTTGAGAAGCCGCCTCGGGTTTTTCACCCGTACCATCGTCTTCGCGGCGTTCTTCAGTGCTTCCTGATAATCGTAGCTGGTCATCTCTCCTCAGGCGATATGAATGGTTCCCCTATGCCTTACACTCCTCGTAACAGATTGCCACCGAAAATGATAGCACCTTTCGGACCGGTTTTCCAACGATTGAGTGCAAAAAAATGCCTTAAAATGAGAGATAGTTTCCGAATTTTAGAACTGGTAAAACCTTGATGAGAAAAGACTTACGTACAACCTTAAAAGCGGAAGAAACTCAGCACCTCGACACGATTAATTTTAAGGGTACGCGGTTCGGCGTTGCTCACCGCCCTGAGCTTGTCGAAGGGCTCGGTGCTGTACTGAGCTAGCCGAAGTACTAGGAAGCGTTTGAACCGCTTAACGCTTCTATTTTTTCCCGCACGTCGTTTTCCAGATACTCTAAGCTTAAGGGCTTGGTAATATAATTGTCTGCGCCCAGGCGCAAGCACTCTTCGATCTTGTCGCGGGTTTCCAGCGCAGTCACCATAATCACCTTGATGCGGGGATATTTCTTTTTCACTTCCCCAAGCACTTGGATCCCGTCCATCACGGGCATCTTGATATCCAATAAAATGACTTGGGGTTTAAAGTGTTCTACAGCTGCCAGGGCAGCTTGGCCTGAAGAAGCTGCCTTCACTTCGTAATTCCGTTCTTCGAAAAAACTCTTTAAAAAATCGCAAATCTCGACTTCGTCGTCGACAATCAAAAGTTTCATTTCATTCACCTCCTGGTGCTGAATAGCTTAACATGAAGCTTTACCATCATCTATCGATAAAATTTCATAGGAAGATGATGACTGCACTGATTACCAATTTAAGTTCATTTAAGTTCATTAATGAAAATCAGTGCTGTCACCTTCCACTGATAATCTAGAACCGGTCAACTAATCGAGATGAAGCTTCCGGGATCGCCAGATTGCTGGACATCCCTCAGTCCGGCGTCTCCAGGAGCCGATGGATCAGCCGAATCACCCTCCGCTTCGAACGCCCGGGGCAACGGCTCTGCACGATAGGGAAGCTCGATAATAAACGCGGCGCCATGACCCGGCCGATTCTCAACCCGAACCGAACCTTTGTAACCATGAATAATTTGCTGTGTGACAAAAAGACCGAGTCCGCTGGCCCCTTCCCGTGTGGTAAAAAACGGATGAAAAATTCTGGGCAAATCTTCTTTCGCAATCCCGGGTCCGGAATCACAAATGCGAAGCTCAGCTACCCTATCGCGTTCATGGTAGCGGGCTTCTACCTCAATGATGCCCTTGGTTCCAATGGCTTGTACGGCATTCAAAAACAGATTCAAAAACGCTTCCCGAAGTTCCCCGATATTCCCTAACCACTTCGGAAGCGGCTGTTCAAATCGTCTGATGACCTGAATCTGATCCAAAGACACCTGATAAGACAACAAAGAAATGGTGTCATTCACCAACATCTCGAAATCAATCAATTCTTTTACCAGCTTGTGTGATTCGGAAAACATGAGGAGTTTGCGGGTGATATCGGCTGCTCTCTTTGTCTGCTTCACAATAGTCTTTAATACGTCTTCAACTTGATCATCATAAGCAATCTTATCCCGCTTCAGCAGGAGAATCTGAGCTTTGCCGGAAATAATGGTCAGCGGATTGTGGATTTCGTGCGCGATTCCGGTTGCCAGCTGTGCAATCGCGGAGTGTTGTGCCGAATGGAGAAATTCCGACTGAATCTTCATCAGTTCCCGAATGCTCTGCTCCAGCTCATCAAACAAGCCCGCATTATGGAAAGCGGCAGCGGCTTCCTTCGCAAATTCGAAGAAAGATTTAATGTCCTGAGGTGAGAAAGTCTTTGCCGCGCCGCGTGGTGTCAAATTAATGGAACCGATCAGCTCTCCTTGAAAGATCAGGGGGATGACACAGGAAGCGTGAAGCTCTTGAAAATCATGCCGGAGCTGGTTCGCGTCCTGCCAAGGAAGCGGGCGGGCGGCCTGCTCCCTTTCCAAAGGCACTCTCCGAATACGCAGCAACTCGATGATCAAGGCGTTGGGACTAAATTCCACATTCCGCCATGCGCTCGGATTCAGGCCGAATGCCGAAATCACACGATAGATTCCTTTTGATTTTTCCCGGACCAAAATCGAAGCCACCAGAACATGAAGCATCTCCCCAAAGGTATTCACAATTAAATTAGCAAGCTCATTCCGGTTTAAAACTTTCGTCAAAGATCGGGTGAGTTGAACCAAGGCTGTATGATCCCTCAGATAGGACCGGAACAATACTTCTTTAAAGAGAAGTAAGACGAAATAATCGACTGGCTTATAAAGGAGGGACATGACAAAAACGGATAAAACGACAATCGAGATATCGCTTGCGAACAAATCGTACCCGAAAAATCGGTAAGCGATGAACCGAAAGAGTGCATAAAAGAAAAAGGCTAGGATCAACAAAGAAACGGTCAAAATCGTCCGTTTCAAAAACTGTTTCCGCTTTCTCAGATAAAGATTTACCATAAGCTGTACCTTACCTCTTATTATCGGATGAATCCGGCATTTTTTTAACCTAATCCTTTAACTATTCCAGAGTGTACAGCGATTGCCTGCTCAGACACCGCGGAGCAGCAGCCACCTTCCTTTGCTCTGATCACAACGTGCCAATTGCTGCCACACAACGCTCGCAGATCGCCGGATGGTCTTGGAACTCTCCGACTTGGGTCGAATAATTCCAGCACCGTTCACACTTTGCACCGTCTGCTTTTTCAACCGCAACGGTCAAACGAACTTGCACCTCGCGAAAAATGAGGCCGATCTCCTCCGAACCGGGTCGCGTTCCATCGAAAGATTCAACCTGAGAAACGATAAAAACACGCCTCAATTCATTCCAATTCTCACATAGAATACGGCTTAATTCCGGCGGAAAATCGGCACTCACCTTTAAATAAATCTTGGCATCCAAACTGGATCCAATCATGCCCGCCGCGCGTTTTCGTTCCAGCGCCGGCATGACCGCGTCCCTGATACGGCGAATTTCATTCCAATCATTCCAAAATGGGGCCTTCACCGTATGTTCCGGCACGTCCCAGTAATTTGCATGAACGGACGGCGATCCTTTTTCGATCGGGTAAGTCGCCCATACCTCGTCCATCGTAAAAGGAAGAACGGGCGCCAACATCTTTGCAAGCTGAGACAAGATATGAAACAGCGCCGTTTGAGCTGAGCGTCTTGGGGGTGAGTCCTTCCCAGCCGTATAAAGCGTATCTTTAAGTGCGTCAAAATAATAAGAGCTCATTTCAACCACGCAAAAATCATAGATATCACGGTAAATTTCATGAAATCGAAATTCTTCATAACTTTGCTTCGCCAAATTGGCAAGATGATCAACCTCTTGAACCGCCCACTGATCCAAACGGCTGAGCTCGTCAAACGGAAGTCCGTTCTCTGCGGAATCAAAGTCATATAAATTACCCAGCAAATAACGAAACGTATTCCGAATTTTTCGGTACGTTTCTGCCAATTGCTTCAAAATCTCTTTCGATAGCCGGACATCGTATTGATAATCACAGGAAGAAACCCAAAGACGGAGAATGTCGGCGCCGAATTCTTTCATCACATCCTGCGGCGCGACAACGTTCCCGGCCGATTTCGACATTTTTTTCCCTTCCCCATCCACCACAAAGCCGTGTGTCAACACTCCCTTAAACGGCGGATGACCGTCCAAAGCAATTCCCGTCGTGAGCGCACTCTGAAACCAGCCGCGGTGCTGATCCGACCCTTCCAAATAAAGATCCGCCGGATAACTAAGTGTTTTCGTTTTTTTCAAAACCGCTTGATGGCTCACCCCGGAATCAAACCACACATCGATAATATCCGTTTCTTTTTGAATGTCCGGCGTTCTGCAGCAATTCGGCCGTTTGCCGTCTAGAAAATCAATCGCCTCTTTTTCAAACCAAACATCCGCCCCATTTTCTTGAAATTGCTGAACGATGGCTGTTTTGCTTTCCTTTGCAAAAACTTTTTTGCAGGACTTGCAGCTGACAATCGGAATCGGAACGCCCCAATACCGCTGGCGCGACAGGCACCAATCGGGACGGCTTTCCACCATGGAACCAATGCGGTTCTTTCCCCATTCAGGTGTGAAGTGAATATTGTTTTGAATGGCTCCGCCCATCTTCTTGCGCAAATCTTGATGATCGATTTTGAGAAACCATTGGGGCGTCGCGCGGAAAATAA
>JACQQT010000064.1 GCA_016206815.1 Candidatus Omnitrophota bacterium
GCGCGGGCAATCGGCGTGACATACTCCCACTTTCCGGTTCCGTGCGAGGGATCCACTAAAACGGGCAAATGCGTCAATTCCTTTAACACGGGAATGGCGTTAATATCAACGGTGTTCCGGGTGGCCGTCTCAAACGTACGGATTCCCCGTTCACAAAGCATGACTTTAAAATTTCCTTTCGACAGCAAATATTCCGCAGACAGCAAAAGCTCGTTGATGGTAGAACTCAAACCTCGTTTCAGCAGAACCGGTTTTTTAGACATTCCAACTTCTTTCAACAGGTCGAAATTTTGCATATTCCGGGCGCCGATCTGCAGCATATCTGCATACTTCGAAACCAACTCAACGGTTCGCGTATCCATCACCTCGGTCACCACCAACAAACCTGTTTCATCGGCCGTTTGACGGAGGTATTTCAGTCCTTCCTCGCCCAACCCTTGAAAACTATAAGGCGACGTCCTGGGTTTAAACGCGCCGCCGCGCAAAAATGTGGCGCCCGCCTTCTTAACTTCTTTCCCGATTCGAAGCAGCATCTCAGGACCTTCCACCGAACAAGGCCCTGCCATCACGACAATGCGGTTCCCCCCCACTTTAACGCCGTGATCCATGCCGAACTCGGAATTCTCCAGCTTAAACTCACGGCTTGCCAGCTTGTACGGTTTTTGAATAGGCATCACCTTTTCAACGCCCGGAAATACTTCAAGCGGCTGGACCTGGAGTTTGGATTCCTGTCCAATCACACCGATGATCGTCTTTTCTACGCCGCGAGACACCTGCGGGGTCAGTCCCAATTCCTTCACTTTGTCGCAAATGTGATTGATCTGCTCCGGCGTGGCACCGGTTTTTAATACGATGATCATGGGTTAATTTCTCCTTTTCTAAGTACCCTTTTCAAAATTCGGATGAAACGCATCAGCTCAAATCGTGTACCGATCGTCACGCGGAGATGCGTATCCAAACCGTACGCATTCATTGCTCGGACAATCATGCCGTACTTTAAAAGTGCCTGGGCCAATGTGCGGGCGTCACGCTTGACATCGACCAATACAAAGTTAGCTTCGCTTGGAACGTAATTCAAGCCCATCTGTTCGAATTTCCGATACAGGTAAAGCCGCCCTCTCGCCACCAAACGTTTCGAGCGCCACAGAAACAACCGGTCATCCAACGCAGCGCACGCGCCGATTTGAGCAATCCGGTTCACATTAAACGGCTGACGGATCTTTTCCAGATAACGGACCATCTCGCCGGAAGCCATTCCGTAACCAACTCTTAAGCCCGCCAACCCGAAAGATTTTGAAAAGGTCCGAAGTAAAACGACGTTGGGTTTATTGGCCTTGACATGAAATAAGAGGTACGGAAAATCTTTGGCCTCTACAAAATCGACATAGGCCTCATCAAAACAAACGACCACATCTTTGGGAACCTTGCTTAAAAAATCTTCCACTTCCTGCGCCGTTACATAAGTTCCGGTCGGATTGTTGGGATTTGCGATGAAAATGATTTTGGTGCGCTCATCAATTTGGTTCAAAATCCCTTTCAAATCATAACGAAAATCGCGCATCGGAACCGGCACATAAGAAGCGCCGCAGGTTTTTGCGATTAAAGGATAAACCAGAAACGAGTGTTCTGAGGAAATCACGCGGTCACCTTCGTTTAAAAACCCGCGCGCCAGAAGCTCGATAATTTCATTGGAGCCGTTGCCCACCACCAATTGATCCGCCGGCAAACTGTATTCTTGAGAAAGCCGTTTTTTGAGTTCATAAGCACCGCCGTCCGGATACAAATGAACGCGCCGGAGCGCGGCGCGCATTGCGCGAAGCGCCCGGCGGGAAGGCCCCAGCGGATTTTCATTGGAGGCCAATTTCGTGACGCGGAGAAGTCCTAACTCGCGCTCGACCTCCTCGATCGGCTTGCCCGGCTCATACGGTACGATCTCTTGAACGTAGTCTTTGAATAGTTTCTTCATTTCGGCAAGATTCATCAATTTTAGTCGGCGGCCGTCCGAACGGAAGGATAGGAGCCGAGCACTTTGAGAAAGCGCACACGTTCCTCAATCGCAGTCAATGTCTTTTTCACCTTCTCGTCCTGAACATGTCCTTCCATATCGATAAAAAAGTAATAGTCCCAAGCTTTCTTTTTGGAGGGCCGGGATTCGATTTTGGTCATATTGACGCTATTTTTCCGGATGGGGTCCAGCATTTCGTATAAGGCGCCGACCTTATCCTTGATGGAAACCACGATCGAGGTCTTGTCGTTTTTGGTTTTCTCCGCCATCTGCCTCCCCACCACCAGGAAACGCGTGACGTTATGAGACAAGTCTTCAATGCCTTCTGCCAAAATATGGAGGTTGTAAAGCGTCGCCGCCAATTTGGACGCAATGGCAGCCGCACCGTCTTCGTCGCACGCACGATGAGCGGCCTGAGACGTGCTGGTGGATTCGATCAGTTCCGCCCGCGGCAGATTTTTTTCAAGCCACAAACGGCACTGGCCGAACACCTCGGCTTTTGAGTAAACCCGACGAATGTTTTTCAAATCGCAATTCGCCATTAAATTGTGCGATATCTCAAACAAAATTTCGGAACAAATTTTCAGATCCGAATCGATGAACATGTCGAGTGAGTGACTGACGGCACCTTCGATCGAGTTTTCCACCGGAATCACGCCGTAGTCCACCCGTTCATGGTCGACTTCCGCAAATACTTCCGTAATCGTCGTGCACGGAACGTACTGAACGCTGGAACCGAATTTGGAGAGCGACGCCAAATGGGTAAACGTCGCCTCGGGCCCGAGGTAAGCAACGGCAACCGGCTTTTCCATCGCAAGCGAAGCCGACATGATCTCGCGATAAATGGCCTTTAAAGCGTCCTTGGTCAGCGGACCTTTGGCCAACGCATCAATTTTCCGGTAAATTTCACTTTCCCGTGCCGGCGCGTATACTTCGGAGGAGACGGCCTTTTTCAATTTTCCGATTTCAAGGGCAAGTTGCGTCCGATCTCCGAGCAAACCAATAATTTTTTCATCCAACGCATCAATTTTTTTCCGCAGGTCTTCAAGACTCATGAGTGTCGCTGCCTTCCTCTTGCTTGGGCTCTTCGTTCGAAATCACTTGCTCGGTCCGAAGCAGTCCTTCGCGCTTTACCGAATGGTCAATTAAGGACCTGATTTCGGAAATGTCGGGCAGAGCCTGAATGGTTTTCAATCCAAAATGCTCCAAAAATTTCTCAGTCGTTCCGTAAAGAAACGGCCTTCCCGGTACTTCTTTCTTTCCGACGATTTTAATTAAATTTCGTTCCAAGAGTGTCGCCAAAACACCCGAGGCATCCACCCCGCGAAGGTCTTCAATTTCGGCGCGCGTCACGGGCTGCTTGTATGCCAAAATGGCAAGTGTCTCAAGCGCTGACTGGGTCGCCTGCTTCGCTTTTCGCTGAAGATCCAGTTTTAAAATCCAAGGCGCGTATTTGGGATCAGTCGCGCATTCATAACCGCCAGCGATTTCCTGAATTTGAAAGCTGCGTCCTTCGCGCTCATATTCGGCTTTCAGATCGCTGATCAATTTTTCGATCTTAGCCGGCGGCCAACCGCTTAAGGCGCGTTTGAGTTCGTTGACGGTAACCGGTTTACCGGCGGTGAACAAGATGGCTTCCACCACCTGCTTCGCTTCCGATTCGTCCTGAATGGGACGGGCCGAAACTTCCGACTTAGAGGCGCCGCGTTTCTCGGTCTGAAACTCAGACGGAAGCTGATCGGCAATCTCCTTGGAAAGCTCTTCGCGAAGCGCCTTTAAATGTTCCTCTTTCTCCTTCTCTTTCTGCTGATCCGTTACCTTGGACATTAAACCTCTCCGTTATTCTTGGTAATTAAAATTTCGCCGAACTGTTTTTCCTGAGCCACGAACGCAAAGCGGGACCTGACGATTTCAAGAAGCGCCAAAAACGTGGCAATCAATTCGTTCTTCGTCACTTTGTTTTTGGAAAACAACTCCCGAAACCGAATTTCGCCGCGTTCAACCAGCAAACGTTTCATCTCTTGGATTTTCTCTTCAATCGAAACCACTTCTTCAAACACTTCGTGGAACGTCTCTTTTGAAATTCCCTGAAGCACCGACTGAAACGCATTTAAAAGATCGTACAAGTTCGCGCTGAACGTATCGATTCCGACGTCCTCGGGCGATAAATTGCTGAGATAGTGATCGGCTACCTGCCGCGTGAAAATCCTGCCGCGTTCATCTTCCAGCATTCCCAAATTTTTAGCGGCTTCCCGAAACGTCTGATACTCCAGAAGTTTCCGGACCAGTTCCGTCCGCGGATCTTCGCCGCCTTCCTCAACTTCTTCCTCAGTTGCGGGAAGCAGCATCTTGGATTTGATGTACACCAACGTAGCCGCCATCACCAGAAATTCACCTGCGATTTCAAGATCAAGCTGTTTCATCTGCTTCAAATAATCCAAATACTGCTTTGTGATGACCGAGATTTCGATATCGTAAATATCCATTTCGTTCTTCTTGATCAACCCAAGAAGAAGCTCAAAAGGCCCTTCGTAAGTGGGGAGATTTACACGCAGAGGGTCATATGGTTTTGTCGACTCTAAATTGGGTTGATTTTGTTCGTCCATTTTAAATTCCGATTCCTGCGGCGTCTTTGGCTTCTGCCAATGTGTCGGCCGCGACGGCTTTTGCTTTTTGAGAACCTTCGATTAAAATTTCCAGAATCTTTTCGCGCCGTGCGCTCAACTCCCGTCTGCGCTCATAAATCGGTTTGAGAAACGGGAGCAGATGAGATGCCATTTCCTTTTTACACTCAACACAACCCCGATCGGCGCCGCGGCATTCCCGCGCCACCGTTTCATGATTGTCTTGATTGATAATGGTGTGAAAAAAATAGACCGGACAAACCTCGGGGTGACCCTGATCCTCCCGCTTTTTGCGGGCCGGATCGGTCACCATCTGCATGACCTTCTTATCGACTTCTTCCGGCGAATCCGAAAGATCGATCGTATTGTGATAGCTCTTGCTCATTTTCCTGCCGTCGGTCCCCGGCACCTTGGGCGTTTGCGTTAAAATCGCTTCTGCTTCTTTAAAAACAGGCCGGTACAAATGATTAAACCGCCTTGCGATCTCGCGCGCCAGCTCCAAATGCGGAAGCTGGTCCTCACCCACCGGTACCGCATCCGCTTTGTATAATAAAATATCGGCAGCCTGCAAAACCGGGTAGCCGAGAAAACCATGCGTGGTCAATTCTTTTCCCTTCTGTTCCCGAATTTGATCTTTATACGTCGGATTGCGTTCCAGCCACGAAAGCGGCGTAATCATCGACAAAAGCAACGTCAGTTCGGCGTGCTCCGGCACGAGACTCTGAAGAAAAATGGTGGATTTCCCAGGATCCAGTCCTGCCGCCATATAATCAATCACCACCTCGATCACGTTGGCCTTAATGGGGACATGGGAAGCATATTCGGTCGTCAAGGCATGCCAGTCCGCGATCATAAAGAAGGACTCTTTGCCCTCTAATTTCTTCCAATTTCCGAGCGCGCCCAGTAAATTTCCGATGTGGAGGTTCGCGGTGGGCCGCATTCCGCTCAGGATCCGTTTTGGCATACCTATCTCCTTGATAATAAAAGTGTTGTATCTTATCCCAGAACCTTCCCTCTGTCAACGAACGCCTAACCATATAAAAAGGAAATGCTTGAGAGAAATGCTTCAGACATTTGCCTCCGCACCGTTCAGCAATCCCCTGCGAGGATTGCCTCACTCGCGCACTTCGGCTTCGCTCTCCCCCTTCGGGGGATCCGTGCCCGCTCCGCCTCGTGAGCGTGCGTCGGCAAAGTCTAAAGCATTTCAAGCATCTCCTGACAGGGTGTTTTGCGGAGCGCCTTCACATCAAAAAGTTTCCGGCTGAAACTTTTTGATGTGCGGCCGAGCACGCCGATTTTTGCTTAGGCCAACCGCCTAAAAATCGGCGCGCGGAGGAGAAGCGGAGCAAAATGCCCTGGCAGGAGAATGTCGAACTATTTATTGCACTTTGAGGAAGAGGGCTTTTAAGTATTCGCCTTCGGGATGGTAGATATTGATGGGGTG
The DNA here is from genome assembly GCA_016206815.1 of Candidatus Omnitrophota bacterium. Lineage (GTDB taxonomy): Bacteria > Omnitrophota > Omnitrophia > Omnitrophales > Danuiimicrobiaceae > 01-FULL-45-10b. The sequence continues at coordinate 6,074 of JACQQT010000064.1, forward strand.
GTCAAAGGGATGGGAGGTCTTTTCAATAATCTGAACATTCC
>JACQQT010000063.1 GCA_016206815.1 Candidatus Omnitrophota bacterium
AATGAAATTTGCCTTGTTTTATATGGCGGAATTCATGAATACCTTTTCAATTTCGGCCATCGTAGCTACCGCTTATTTGGGCGGTTGGCAGGGGCCCTGGCTTCCCAGTTGGCTTTGGTTTTTCCTGAAAACGTACGCTCTGATTTGCGTCATGATGTGGTTTCGCGGAACATTCCCCCGTTTCCGGGTGGATCAACTCATGGGGTTTGCCTGGAAATTTCTGCTGCCGCTCGCACTAATCAACCTATTGGTCACCGGCATCTGGATTAAACTCCACGGACCCCTCAATCATATCGTTTCACTTTTCATTTTAGCCGTGTCGCTTTATCTATTGTACTGGGCAAATCATCCTGAAATTCCAAAGAAACGAATCTATCGTTATGCTTACACGGACTAACTATCGATGACGACTTTCGGCCCGCTTGCTGCCATTTCATGTTACGCGGCACTCCTCGGAATTTTGACCGTCGCCATTTTGACGGTCACGGTCCGCAATCTATTTCACGCTGCCATTTTTCTTGCTTTTACCCTCCTTGGTGTTTCGATCATTTATTTCTTTCTCCGCGCCGAGTTTTTGGCGGGCATCCAAATCCTGCTGTATGTCGGAGCGATTATGACGCTCGTGATTTTCGCCATCATGCTGACCTCCAGAATCGGCGACCCCCAGGTTCCGCAAAGCAACCGCCAGAGGATTCCGGTTTTTATCCTTATCGCGATTTCCGCTTTCTTTTTGATCGGAGCCATCTTGAAAGCCTCCTGGAAAACGATTTCTACCTTGCAAACCACTAACGCGGTCGAACTGGGCAAAGCGCTCATGGGTGAATTCGTTTTTCCATTCGAGGTGATCTCGCTCGTCCTGTTGATTGCCTTAATCGGTGCCATCGTGGTGGCAAGGAGCGACCCATGATGGCCATTCCGCTTTCCCACCTGCTTGTGTTCTCGGCGCTTTTATTTTTAACGGGCCTTTACGGCGCCCTCACCCGGCGAAATGCGGTCGGGATTTTAATGTCGATCGAAATCATGTTGAATGCCGTCAATGTCAATTTCGTTGCGTTTGCCGGAATGTTGAATGCGCCGCCTGAACTCGGGCAGGTTTTCGTCATTTTTATCATCGTCCTGGCGGCTACCACCGCCGCGGTCGGATTGGCGATCGTGATGGCGATTTATCGAAACCAAAAAACAATTTATACCGATGAGATCGACCTTCTAAAATGGTAATGAATCCTTTACTCATTCCTTTGCTGCCTTTGATTTCCTTCGCGGCGATTATTTTCTTCGGAAAATGGCTGAAGGAAAAAAGCGCCTGGGTGGCCGTTTCTGCCTCGGCTTTATCCTGCCTTGTTTCGTTCAAATCTATCGGTGAGGTGATCGGCGGGCGCAATTTCCATGAGGCCTTTACCTGGATTTTGATCAACCGGATTCCGATTGAATTCGGAATTTCCATTGATCCGCTGGCCGCAGTCATGCTCTTTGTGGTCACCTTCATCGGAACCATGATCGTCGTTTATTCCGTCGGCTATATGCACGGAGATCCCCGATACCCGCGTTTCTTTGCTTATCTTTCCCTTTTTCTTTTTTCGATGCTCGGTCTCGTGCTTTCCTCCACGCTCGTTCAGATTTATGTGTTTTGGGAACTGGTGGGGTTGTGCTCTTACTTTTTGATCGGATTTTGGTTTGAGAAAAAAGAAGCGGCGGAGGCGGGCCGGAAAGCGTTTATCGCCAACCGCATCGGCGACATTGGTTTTTTTCTGGGGATCATAACGTTCTTTTATGCCACCGGAACGATGCGTTTCGTTGACATTCAGCCGGAATTCATCCAAGCGCAGGCGGGTTCTGCTATTTTAACCGTAAGCGCACTGCTTCTTTTTTGCGGAGCGGTCGGAAAATCAGCTCAGTTTCCGCTTCACGTGTGGCTGCCGGATGCGATGGAAGGGCCGACGCCGGTGAGTGCGCTCATTCATGCGGCGACGATGGTGGCAGCCGGTGTTTACATGGTGGCACGGCTTTTTCCGCTCTTTCATGCCTGTCCGGAAGCTTCCCAAATCGTCGCTGGAATCGGTACGTGGACGGCGTTCATGGCCGCTTTCTTCGCGCTGACCCAAATGGACATCAAAAAAGTGCTTGCCTACTCTACGATCAGCCAACTGGGTTACATGATTGCGGCGTTGGGCGTAGGCGGAATGACAGCCGGTACTTTTCATTTAATGACGCACGCATTTTTCAAAGCCCTGCTCTTCCTGGGGGCGGGGAGCGTCATTCACGGTGCAGGCGTCCAGGATATGCGCGAGATGGGGGGCTTGAGAAAGTCCATGCCCATTACCTTTTGGACTTTTGTGGTGGCAACGGCCGCGATTGCGGGGATTCCTCCCTTTTCCGGATTCTGGAGCAAGGATGAAATTCTCTTAAGCGCAATTGGATCGGACCACCGGATTATTTTCTGGATCCTCATGATCACGGCCGCGATGACTTCCTTTTATATGTTCCGGCTTTTATTTCTCACGTTTTTCGGCGAAACGCGGGGGAAACGCGCCCCGCACGAATCTCCCGCTGTGATGACCGTTCCGCTCATCATTTTAGCGATCGGTGCGGCAGGGATTGGTCTTCTAGGATCCCCGTGGGCGCATCATTGGATTCAAAATTTTCTAGCCGGCCATCCGGAAGAAATCCAAATGAACTCGTTTGTCGCCACCATCTCCATCGCCGCCAGCGCCATCGGCCTTCTCATCGCTTTTATTTTCTACATTCTCAATCCGGATCTTCCCAAACGGTTTGCTAAAAAATACTGGCTGCTGTATGCCGCTTCCAGCCACAAACTCTGGATGGATGAAATGTATCAGGCAACTTTCATCCGCTGGTTCAAACAAATCGCCCGTTTCAGCTTCAAGTTCGATGAGGCGGTGATCGACCGAACCGTGAATGAGGTAGGACGGAAAACCGTTTGGACCTCCAAGATCAAGAACTGGTTTGATCAATATATCGTAGACGGCCTGGTCAACCTCACGGGCCGCCTCACGCAAATGACAGGCGCTGTCCTCCGGCTGATTCAAACCGGTTATATTCACAACTATCTGTTTGTTTTATTACTCGGTGTCTTAATCATCGGCTATGCCGTCTTCAACACGTAGGAGATTAAAATGAATATCCCGATTTTAAGTTGGCTTATTTTCTTGCCGCTGTCAGGCATGTTGATCACTTTGTTCCTTCCGCGCGGACGACACAACACGATCCGCGCCGTTGCCACGATCATCACAGGATTGACCCTTCTGCTCGCACTTCGCCTGGTTTGTATCTTTGATCTGAACACAAGCCAGATGCAATTTGTTGAACGCGCCGGCTGGATTCCGCAGTTGAATGTGTTTTATCACTTAGGCGTAGACGGCATCAGCCTGTTGATGATATTCGCAACCGCGCTTTTGTCTTTTCTTGCCTGCATTGCCTCTTACGGAATCCGGGAACGGGTGAAGGAGTACTTCGCGCTCTATCTTTTGCTCGAAGTCGGCATGATGGGAACCTTTCTGGCGCTTGATTTATTCCTGTTCTACATTTTCTGGGAAGTCGTCCTGGTGCCGATGTATTTTCTGATCGGAATCTGGGGAGGGTCCCGGAAAGAATATGCGGCCATCAAGTTTTTCCTGTACACGTTGGCCGGAAGCATGTTCATGCTCATCGGAATCCTCGCTCTCTTTTTTGCAAGCAACCCGCATACGTTCAATATGCTGGAACTCGGTCAAAACACATTTACCTTGCGGTTCCAACAAATCATCTTTCTGGCTCTGTTCCTCGGGTTTGCGATTAAAGTCCCGATTTTTCCGTTCCACACCTGGCTTCCCGACGCACACGTGGAAGCGCCGACCCCCATCAGCGTGCTCCTGGCGGGCGTTCTTCTGAAAATGGGGGCCTACGGTTTTTATCGAATCAGCTACCCGATTCTCCCGGAGGGTGCCCGTTGGTTCGGCCCGGCCATGGGAGTCCTGGCGGTGATCGGAATTATCTACGGCGGTTTCGTGGCGTTCGCGCAAAAGGATTTTAAGAAAATGGTGGCGTATTCAAGCGTCAGCCACATGGGTTTTGTGTTACTGGGGCTTGCGGTATTCACCACAACCGGCATGAACGGAGCACTGCTTCAAATGTTCAATCATGCCATGATTACCGGCGGGCTCTTCTTGTTGGTGGGGGTGCTGTACGACCGGGCACATACGCGGGACTTGGATGCCTTTGGCGGCGTGTGGGTGAAAATGCCGGTTTATGGCGGCATTCTTGTTTTCATCTCCCTGGCCTCGCTCGGTCTGCCCGGACTCGCTGGTTTTGTCAGTGAATTCATGGTCTTGCTTGGGAGCTTCGCGGTTTATCGCTGGATGACGGTCGCCGCATGCGTCGGAATTCTGCTGGCTGCCGCATATCTTCTTTACATGATTCAGCGGGTCTTGCTGGGAAAACAAAATCCGAAGTGGTCTCAACTGAAGGACATTTCAATCCGTGAAATCATCACGCTCCTGCCGCTCATGATTCTGATTCTGGCCATCGGCGTCTACCCCAAAATGATCCTTCAATACATGACGCCTACGATTCAAGCTTTGGTGGGTGTGCTGGGAGGAAATCCGGCGTGATCCCACCATCCTTGAACGCTCTCGACAGCCTTTTCTTTTTCCGATCCGAAATCGTTCTGGCAATTGCCATCTTTACGATTCTCATGATCGACTTTTTCATCCCGCGGAAAAAATGGCTGGGCTGGTTGAGTCTCGTTGCTTTAGTGATCGCCTTTTCGGTATCGCCCCGTTTTTATCCGGACGAAACCCTTTTCTTTAATTTCTATGCGTGGGATCCGTTCACATTCTTTTTCAAAATGATCGCCTACGCCACGATCGGCCTGACGATCCTGGCAAGCCTTTCCTATGAAAAAATCCCGGAACAGCAACATGGAGAGCTCTATATCCTCCTCCTTGCGATGGCGCTGCTCCTCACGATCATGGGGGGGGTCACGAATCTGCTGATGGTTTTCATCGCGATTGAATCGGTTTCCTTAACGTCTTACCTTCTGGTCGGTTTTCAAAAATTTGACAAACGTTCCAGTGAGGCGTCGCTGAAATATCTTCTCTTCGGTGCGGTTTCCTCAGCCATCATGCTGTTTGGGATGTCGCTTTTGTTTGGCGCCGCTCAATCGATCGATCTCGCGGCCATCGGAACGATTTTGGCTCAATCGTCTGAGGCGGGCATGCACACCATTATTTTGCTCAGCATGATGCTGATTTTAACCGGAATCGGATTTAAAATTTCAATGGTTCCCTTCCATATGTGGGCACCCGACGTCTACCAAGGAGCCCCAACCCCCATTACGGCATTCTTGACCGTCGCTCCAAAAGCGCTTGGCTTCGCTGTTTTGGCCAGAGTTCTTTTGATCGCGTTTCCTGGCCTTGCTCACCAGTGGACTTTTCTCGCAACGATCCTTGCAATTTTAACGATGACCGTGGGAAATTTAGTTGCGATCGTTCAAACCGACGTCAAGCGTTTGATCGGATATTCCAGCATTGCACAGGCAGGTTATATTCTGGTGGGAATTGCGGTTGCTTCCAAACTCGGACTTCAAGCAACGCTCGTTTATGTAGTCACGTACCTTTTCACGAATCTGGGCGCTTTCTTTACCGTTCTCGCGATCGAACGCAACGCAGGAACGAACCAAATCGATGCGTACAACGGCCTTTCCGTCCGCAACCCGATTCTCGCGGCAGCTCTGACGCTTTTCCTGCTGTCACTCGCCGGCATTCCGCCTTTGGCCGGATTCGTCGGGAAAATCTACATTTTTTCCGCCGCGGTTAGCGCCAACTCTGCTCCGCTTGCCATCGCCATTGCGCTCAACTCTGCGGTTGCCGCCTACTATTACTTCAAAGTCGTCAGAGCCATGTATTTGGTTCCAGCGACCGACCTCAACAAATTAAACAACCCCCTCCCCATTAAAATTGCCGTGACCTTAACGCTGGCGGGTGTTTTTTTGATCGGACTTTGGC
>JACQQT010000066.1 GCA_016206815.1 Candidatus Omnitrophota bacterium
AAGAGAACCCGAGCATCGCCAATAAGGTTGTTGACAAGGCTTTACTTGCGCTGAGAGCCCGCGAGGCCGCACGGAAAGCCAGAGAGCTCACGCGTAGAAAAGGCGCGCTTGAATCAGCATCCCTTCCGGGCAAGCTTGCCGATTGTTCGAATGAAGACCCGAAATATTGCGAGATTTATATTGTAGAAGTCGACTCGGCTGGCGGATCGGCCAAGCAAGGCAGAGACAGAAGGTTCCAGGCCATTCTTCCGATCCGGGGGAAAATTATCAACGTGGAGAAATCGCGGCTCGACAAAGTGTTAAGCAACGAAGAAATCCGGACTATGATTACGGCCATTGGGACTGGGATTGGCATGGGCGCCGATGGCGACGGTTTCGACCTTGCGAAACTTAGGTATCACAAAGTGATTATCATGACGGATGCCGATGTGGACGGCTCGCATATTCGCACGCTTCTCCTCACGTTTTTTTACCGCCAGATGAAAAAATTGGTTGAGAACGGGCATATTTACATTGCGCAACCGCCGCTTTTCAAAATTAAAAAGGGCAAGCGCGAAGAATATATCCAAACCGAAGAACAAATGAATATGATGCTTCTTGAATTTGGCTATGAAGGAGCGTCCCTCAAAGATCTTAAGAACAAACAGTCGTATTCGGACAAGGAACTTAAAGCGGTTTTGGAAACGCTTTTGGAATTTGACGAAGCGAAATATATGATCGAACGCAAGGGAGTTGATTTTGAAAAATATTTAGCTGCTTACGACGCCAAGACGAAAGCATTCCCGGCTTATTTAGTTCGGTCCAGCGATGACAAAGAAGGACAGTTCCTTTATTCGGACGAAGAGCTTGCGAAATTGACGAAGGAAGCCGAGAAGAAAAAAGGAAAGGCTCTCGCGCTTCAGACCAAAACCGAAGGGGCCGAGAAAGCCGTTGAAGAAAAAGAGACGCTTGAAGTCATCGAAATCTTCGAGGCACATGAACTCGTTAAAATTGCGAAAAAGCTTGAGAAATTCAATCTCGAAATTCAAGATTTTGAAGACGGCGAAAAACCCATTTTTGAACTGAAAACAGGCAAGAAGACCGCGGCGCTCAAGAATCTTTCCGAAGTTTTGAAGGCGGTCAAGGAATCAGGCAAAGAGGGAATGACGTTTCAACGGTACAAAGGCCTCGGCGAAATGAATCCCGAGCAGCTTTGGGAGACCACCATGGACCCTGCGAAACGCACGATTTTGAAAGTGACTTTGGAAGATGTGGTGGAAGCTGATGAGATGTTTACGGTGTTGATGGGCGATGAAGTGGAGCAAAGGCGGCAATTTATTGAGCGGAACGCCAAGGCGGTCCGGAACTTAGACATCTAGGGACAGGTCCATCTAAATTATAGATTTTCAGTAAGTTGCAATGGACCTGTCCCTGTTATGAGGGATTGAAATGGCAGATGAAAATATAAATGTATATGCGTTGAACGAAAAAATCGTTCCCGCGCCCATTGAAGATGAAATGAAGACGAGCTACATCAATTACGCGATGAGCGTGATTGTGGGGCGCGCGCTTCCCGACGTGCGGGACGGCTTGAAGCCCGTCCACCGCAGGATCCTTTACGCCATGAGCGACCTCGGTCTTGCGCATAACAAGCCTTACAAAAAATCGGCGCGTATCGTCGGAGAGGTGCTCGGCAAATACCACCCGCACGGCGACATGGCGGTTTATGATTCGATGGTTCGGATGGTCCAGGACTTTTCCCTTCGTTATCCTTTGATTGAAGGCCAGGGCAATTTTGGTTCTTTAGACGGCGACAATGCGGCGGCCATGCGGTATACCGAGGCGCGGCTCGGCGGCATTTCAAACGAGCTTCTCGATGACATTGAAAAAGGGACGGTAAAATTCATCCCTAATTTTGATGAATCCTTAACCGAGCCCACCGTTCTTCCCGCGAAGCTTCCCAATCTTTTGATCAATGGCTCAAGCGGCATTGCCGTCGGCATGGCGACCAATGTGCCGCCGCATAATTTGAATGAAATTGTCGAGGCCATTATTGCGGTGATCGATACTCCGGAAATCTCCATTAAGGATTTGATGAAAATCGTAAAGGGCCCGGACTTTCCGACCGGCGGCGTGATCTGCGGCAGCGACGGAATTAGAT
>JACQQT010000065.1 GCA_016206815.1 Candidatus Omnitrophota bacterium
ACATGTTCGAATGACAGCTCTAAAAATTCCCGCACGGTGTGCGTCTCTCCCGTTGCAATGACATAATCGTCCGGCTTCGGTTGCTGCAACATCTGCCACATTGCTTTCACGTAATCCCCTGCAAATCCCCAATCCCTTTTCGCTTCGATGTTTCCCAAACGAAGATCTTTTTGCAGCCCCATTTTGATTCGAGCAGCCGCCCTGGCAATTTTCCGGGTCACAAATTCATAACCTCGCCTGGGTGATTCATGATTAAAAAGAATGCCGCTGACCGCGAAGAGATGATAAGCCTCTCGATAGTTCCGAGTTAAATGAAATCCGGTAAGCTTTGAAATTCCGTAAGGGGAACGTGGATGAAAAGGCGTCGCTTCATTTTGCGGTGATTGCGGCGCAACACCGAACATCTCGCTGGAACCCGCAAAATAAAAATGACATTTCGGAGCTCGCTGGAGAACACAGGACAGGATTGAATGCGTCCCATTCACATTGGTGTTCATGGTGGAGAATTCATCTTCAAAAGAATAGCTGACAAAGCTTTGCGCAGCCAGATGATAGCATTCATCAGGCTGAACTTTATCTACCACTTCAAAAATACTTGAATAACTCTCAAGCGAGGCAGAATGAAGACGAATTTTATCCAGAATGTGTTTGATGCGCCAAATGCGATGTTCAGGATCTTCGAGTGCCACTCGACGAACAAGCCCATGCACTTCGTAACCCCTCTCTAACAAAAATTCGGCCAGGTAGGAACCGTCTTGTCCGGTAATTCCTGTGATCAATGCTCTACGCTTCATTTTGCCGTCCTAAACGTTTCCCGAAAGTATCGGATGGTTTTCTGAAGCCCCGTACGAACATCTACTTTAAGTTCCCACCCTAATTCGCTCCTCGCGCGACCAATGTCCGGCTGCCGGACGCGCGGGTCATCCGTCGGAAGTTCGTGAAATTCGATCTCACTCTTGGAATTTGCAAGTTCAATGACGCTTTTTGCGAGTTCGAGCAAAGTCATTTCTTCAGGATTTCCTAAATTGACGGGTTCATTGCAGTTGGAATAAAGAAGCTTATGAAGGCCTTGAATCAAATCGTCAATGTAACAAAAACTCCGCGTTTGAAGCCCGTTCCCAAACACGGTCAGCGGTTTGTGGCTCAGTGCCTGCGTAATAAAGTTCGGAATCGCCCGACCATCATTCCGTCGCATGAAAGGCCCGAACGTATTAAAAATCCTCGCGATTTTCACATCTAAACCGTGGGTCCGCCGATAAGCCAACACCATCGCTTCAGCAAAACGTTTGGCCTCGTCATAAACCCCTCTCGGTCCAATCGGATTCACATTCCCCCAGTAACTCTCGGGTTGGGGGTGGACCAGCGGATCTCCGTAAACTTCAGATGTTGAAGCCAATAAAAAAACCGCTTTTTTCACCTTTGCAAGTCCTAAAGCGTTGTGCGTACCGAGAGAACCTACTTTTAAAGTTTGAATGGGGTAACGTTGATAGTCGACAGGGCTTGCCGGAGATGCGAAGTGAAGCACATAATGAACCGGCTCATCCACTTGAATGGATTCGGATACGTCACATTTTTGGAATACAAAATTTTTATTTTCAAAAAGCGGAGCGACATTCTGCTGACTTCCGGTCAGGAGATTGTCGACGCAAATCACGCGATTTCCTTCCTGAATAAAAAGCTTACATAAATGAGAACCGATAAAACCCGCACCCCCCGTGATCAGAACTGTCCTCATCCTTTTTTCCCCTCGGCTTGAGCGGATGGTTTTGAAGCGATCAAAACGTGACTTTCTTTTTCAAGTGACTCTGTCCAGTAATCGGCAAAGGCCTCTTCCCATGAACGTAGTTCGATATTGAAGTCTGTTTTTATCTTTGACATATCGAAAGCACAATTCATCGGCCGCTTTGCAGGCCGTTTTAAATCTTGGGATGAAATGGCTTCCACTTCGACAGGCCAACCGGCCTGACTCACGACTTTGCGTGCAGCATCAAACCACGTCGTCGTGCCTGTATTCGCCAAATGATACACTCGACAGCCGGAGATTCGATTTGATTTCTCAACCAACATTCGCAGGCCTTTCGCTAAGTCTTTTGTATAAGTCGGCGCTCCCCGTTGATCATTTACTACGCGGAGTTTCCTGGTTTTCGTCGCGGTTTGAAGAATCGTTCGGAAAAAATTTTTACCATTTTCACCGTACAACCAAGAACTTCGAATAATCCACCCGGAACGGCAATGAGACTTCAAGAACTCCTCTGCTTCATATTTGGACCGTCCATAAACGCTGATAGGTTTCGGCGTATCATTTTCGCGGTAGAGCCCCTTCTTTTCTCCATCAAACACATAATCCGTACTGATCAAAAACAACGGTGCGCCGCACGCATTGCTAGCTTCCACGACATGCTTGGTTCCCTCGGTATTCACCGAGAAAGCGCGGTTGGAATCTTGTTCGCAGCCGTCCACATCTGTAAAAGCTGCGGTGTGAATCACGATGGCAGGTTTCAGTCTCGATACCGACTCCAGAACCGACTGACGGTTCGTAATGTCGGCTTGAACATATGAAATTCGTGAATGTCGGTTGCGACTCTTTCCTAAACCGCAAACTTCATAAGATTGCGCAAGCAACTCCTGAACAAGATCGGAACCCAACATGCCATTGGAACCGGTCACAAGAATTTTCATAAATCATACTATTTCAGCGTGTAAGCGTCGGTTTTGAGCGGTTCCCACCAGGCGTGATGCATCCGATACCA
>JACQQT010000005.1 GCA_016206815.1 Candidatus Omnitrophota bacterium
ACGTGAGCGACGATTGCGATATTACGGAGATCTTTCCTGCGTTTTTGATGTGGCATGCGGGACATTCTATCAGAAAGGCAGGAACCTCGGTACTTATTCCCCGCAAATCCCTTTCAATCTCGGGGGATTTTCTTTTGGAGTTGAGCCCCAAAGAAAAGCGTCCCCAAGGGGATTTGAACCCCTGCTAGCAGATCGAAAATCTGCTGTCCTAACCAGGCTAGACGATGGGGACGAAATAAAACAATTACGGAAAAAGTGCGCTCACGCTATTGCGTGAGCACCATCCGGGAAGATCTTGACGATCTTCTCCGAATTGGTGAGCCCGGATGGATTCGAACCATCGACACCTGCCTTAAAAGGGCAGTGCTCTGCCAGGCTGAGCTACGGGCCCGAAAAAAAATGACCGTGCCGAAAATAAAAAAACAGGGGTCAGAGATCAGGGATCGGCAAGCACATACGGGAAATAAAACCTATTCCGAAACCACCGCCAAGCTGACCGCTAATCCCTGACCCCTGACCCCTAATTACACTTGTTTAATTTCGTGTTCTTTTTTCGCAAGCGCCTCATCGACTGACTGGATGTATTTGTCGGTCAGATCCTGAACCTTTTTCTGAGTGACTTTGGAAACATCTTCGCCGATGGTCCCCGCCTTCTCAAGCTTTTTCGCAGCGTCATTGGCATCGTGACGAATATTGCGGATCGAAATCCTGCCTTCCTCGGCAATTTTCCGAATCAGTTTATCCAATTCCGTACGCCGCTCCTCCGTCAACTGCGGCATCTGGATCCGGATCGCGCGGCCGTCATTATTGGGCACTAATCCCAGCCCCGAAGTCGAAATTGCTTTTTCAATTGCGCTCACGGCAGAAATATCCCAGGGTTGGATCACGATTGTTTGTGAATCCGGTGTGGTAATGGAAGCAAGGCCCTTCAACTGCATGATGGTGTTGTAATAATCCACCTTGATCGTTTCCACCAGCGTAATGGACGAACGCCCCGTATGGAGGTTGTGAAACTCCTGCCGGCTTGCCTCCAGCGCCTTTTGCATTTTATGTTCCGCATCGTCTAAAATTGGTTTCGTATGATTGGCCACCTGAACCATGACAAACTCCCTCAGCTTAAGAAACTTTGGTACCGATTCCCTCGCCTAAAATCACGCGCTTGATGTTGCCGGAACGCATTAGGTTGAAAACGATAATCGGAAGGTGATTATCCATGCAGAGTGAAATGGCGGTGGCATCCATGACCTGAAGCCGTTTTTTCAGAACATCAATATATTTGAGCCGGGTAAATTTTTTGGCTTCGGGGTGAATCGCGGGATCCTGCGAATACACACCGTCCACCTTCGTTGCCTTCAGGATGGCATCTGCTCCGATTTCAATGGCACGCAATGCCGCTGCGGTATCCGTTGAAAAATAGGGGTTTCCGGTCCCCGCTGCGAAAATGACGACCCGCCCTTTTTCCAGGTGGCGGATCGCACGGCGGCGGATATAGGGTTCCGCGAGCCGCTGGATTTCAATTGCGGTTTGAACGCGGGTGTAAACTCCCTCCTGTTCAAGCGCATCTTGAAGCGCAAGCGAATTAATCACGGTCGCCAGCATGCCGATGTAATCGGCCGTCACGCGCTCCATCCCCTCTTCGGCAGCTTGGAGACCACGGAAAATATTGCCTCCGCCGATCACGCAGGCAAGATCGACGCCTAATTCTTTGATTTCCTTGATTTGTCTCGCAACCGATCGGGCAACCTTGAGGTCAATGCCGGCACCCTTGTGCCCCTGAAGGGATTCTCCGGTTAATTTGAGGACGACTCGTTTAAAAACGGGCTTTTTCTTCGGCATCGGTAATCCCAAGTTGTCCCCGCGGAGGCGGGGATTCACACTTTAGATTCCCGCTTAAAACGTGCGGGAATGACAAGTCTGCTTATTCTCGCCCGATTTCGAAACGACGAAAACGTTTAATCACCACACGCTCTCCCAGTTTCGAAATCAAATTTGTCAAAAGGTCTTGAACTTTCTGATCTTCGTCCTTAATAAATTTTTGGTCCAACAAGCAAACTTCTTCAAATCGCTTTTCCAATTTCCCCTGAACAATCTGATCTTGAATTTTAGCAGGTTTGCCCTTGACTTGCGACCTGAAAACTTCTTTCTCGCTTTCAACCCACTGAGGGTCAACCTCTTCGCGGGAGACGAAAAACGGATGAGCGGCGGCGATCTGCATGGCCACATCACGGCCAAATTGTTGAAATTCCGAGTTTCGGGCGACAAAATCCGTCTCGCAATTCACTTCCACCAAAACGCCGATCTTCCCGCCCAAGTGAATGTACGAAAAAATCTGTCCTTCCTTGACGTCGCGGCCTGATTTCTTCCTGGCGATTTCAAACCCCCGTTTCCGAAGTAAATCTTTGGCGGTTTGAAGGTTGCCGTTCGCCTCAACAAGAGCCCGCTTACAATCCATGATCCCGGCACCGGTCTCATTGCGAAGGTCTCTGACTTGATCTACGTTTTCTTTCACCGTCATTTTCCGAATTTAAATCTCTTTTCCCTCTTTGTGCGGCTTTGGTTTTTTGGCTTTCGGTTTCGGAGTCTCCCGCTCCACCAACTTCTCAACCACTTTTTCTTCGATGACCTCCGCAATCTCCTCAGCGCCTTCCGGATCCGTCTTCACCTCAGATTGCACCAGTCTTTCCTGTTCTTCCTGTGCTTCCAGGGCCTCTTGATCGGCGCGCAATTGTTTAAAACGATTCCGTCCTTCCAAAACCGCATCTGCGACAAACTCGCAAATCAACTTGACCGATCGGATCGCGTCATCATTGCCGGGAATCGGATAATCAATCACGTCGGGATTGCAATTGGTATCGATAATCGCCGCCACCGGAATGCCGAGCCGCTTGGCTTCCCGAACCGCAATTTCCTCCTGCTTGGGATCCACGATGAAAAGAACGCTCGGAAGCCGCTTCATGTAGCGAATACCTGCCAAAACCTTCAACAATTTTTCTCTTTGGGTTCTCAGGGCTGCGACTTCTTTTTTGGTGAGAAACTGGTAGGTTCCTTCCTGCTCCATCTTTTCGATTTCTTCCAGGCGGGCGACGCTTTTTCGAATCGTTTCGAAATTGGTGAGCATCCCGCCGAGCCATCGTTGGTTCACATACGGCATCTCGGTCCTCTCGGCTGCCAGTCGGATGGCTTCCTGCGCTTGGCGCTTGGTCCCGACAAAAAGGATGGAACCGCCCTGCTCGGCAATCTGGTGCAAATAATGACAGGTGGTAACCAAATGGGTGAGTGTTTTTTCCAGATCAATAATGTAAACACCATTTCGATCTGTGAAAATATAAGGCGCCATTTTGGGATTCCAACGTTTCGTCTGGTGCCCAAAATGCACACCTGCTTCCAAAAGCTGTTTAATGGTTATCTCTTGTGACAATCCGGCCTCCGCGTTTCTCATCATAAATTTCAAATCATATTGTCGTTAAATGAGTTACATCAATATGAGGGAACCAAAATAAAGCGAGGGTAAATTGTAGCATATTTTTAGGAAGGGGCAAGGA
>JACQQT010000067.1 GCA_016206815.1 Candidatus Omnitrophota bacterium
AAAGAGGCGGTTTTGAATCGGAAAGCTTCCAGCGCTAAAACCATCCATTGCGAACGGTGCGGCAAGGCGTTTGTCTGCGATCCCGAGGGGGATTGCTGGTGCAAGAAAACGCCTCTTTCAAAAGAAGCCTTAGAGCGTCTCCGCCAAAATTTTAACCGCTGCTTATGCCCCGATTGCCTACGGAAAAACTAGGGCACTATTCGCTCGCTTCCAGCACATTTTTCAGTTACAATGTTTCTCCAGTTCCTCAAAATATTTTTTAAAAAAGGAGATCCGATGAAGAAAAGATTTTGGTCTTTGGCAGTACTCGCGGTTTTTGCGCTGGGAAGTTTGGCGGTTCTGAACGGTTGTTGCAGCTGCAAAAAGAAAGTTGCGGCATCGGCAGAAATTCCTTCTGCTTATGCGGCGGATCCCGTTGCACAAGCAGCGGATGAAGGTGCGCCGAGCGTTTTCGCGCGTCAATCTGCGATTAAATAAATCTGGGGAAACCGGCATCTCAATGGAGTAGCGAGGTGACGCATGAAGTACGGGGTTTTGGTGGCGTATACGAATGCAGGAATCCGGTGGACCGAACGATTAAACCATTTCCTCTTTATGATATTGCCGTGATCGGCGCGGGAGGCGCGGGGCAGATGGCGCTTCTGCGCGCCGTTCTCAATCATTTGAAGACCATTGTGTTTTTGGGGGATCCCAAAACCTCCCGCAGGAGCCGTCAAACCTGGGTCTCGGAAGTGGAAAATATTCCCGGCATGTTTGATCTCCGGAATCCGATCACTGCTTCTACACGCGGTGTCCTTCAGTTCATTGAAAAAAGATCCGATTTAAAACCGTTTCTTGCAGCCGTTAAGAAAGCGGCGGTTGCGATCAAAAAAGAAGGAAACGTGTTTACGATTTCGGCATCGGATGAAACGGTTCAGGCCCGCTTCGTCGTTTTATGCACCGGAACGATGGACGTTCAACCCGAAATCAACGGATCGATCGAGCCGATTTTTCCGTTTGCCAACCGCGGCGATGTGTTGTACTGCATTCGCTGTGACGGTCATCGGACGGCAGGGAAAAATTGTGCGGTGATTGGACATACTTCAACTGCGGGCTGGATTGCCGTCATGCTCAAAGAGCGTTACGACCTCCCGAAATTGTGGGTTCTCGCCAATGGAAAGAAGTTTGAAGGATCCAGCGAAGTGAAAACATTGTTGGGTCGTTACCAGATTCAAATTCTGAGAGGTAAAATCGAGGCTGTATTAGGCGACCGGACGAAAGGTTTGGAAGGTTTTCAGGTGGCAGGAGAAAAAATCCCGGTTGAGAGGGGTTTTGTTGCATTAGGCTCAATCGTTTATAATGAGCTGGCCAAGCAATTGGGCGCAGCACTTGACGATCGGGATCATCTGGTGACGAATGAGTACGGCGAGACGTCGGTTTCCGGATTTTATGCGGCAGGGGATTTAGTTTCGGGAAAGAAAAAGCAAGTTTATACGGCTTGGGACCTTGCCGTGGATGCGGTCGATGATATCGATGAGAAAATCAGAATTTCAAAACGCAAATCTTGAGGAGATATGATGTTGATTGAATATCGAGCGATTGCGTGGTGGTACTGGCTGGTTTCCGCCGTCTTGCTTGCGGTGGGAGTGGCGGGACGGCAAGGTGCATTTGTTCTGGCGATGGTGCTTGCTCTCATTCAAGTCGTCCACTTTGCGATGGAGGATGAAAGCGTAAAATCCTTAGCCGTGCAGGTTCGCGTCGCGTTCCTTTTGATTTTAATCGTGTGTTACCAACCGCCGCTCCGGTGGCTTTTTTGGCTGCCGTTGATTAGTCTGACGGCGCGGGTTCTGACGGGATATTGTTTCATGGCACGGACGCTGGCGCTCCTTCCTTGGAACCGCCAAGAGCCGCTGACGGGCGCTTTTGTCAAACGCATTTATCTGACTCCGCCGGTCTCGGGCAGTATTATCCAGAAAGTGTCGGGAACGGATGAGGCCCATCCTCATTCCCATCGCCATCCGGAATAATCATCAGCGAAGCGCTTGCTTCCACAGAGGCTTTCCGTAATTTTCGTTTGACTTTTTTGCCGTCATCCGCTACAAATGCTTACTTTAACCTTCCTAAGTTCGCCTGTTTTTCATTGGTAGGGCATCGATATAAGGAGGAGTTTTTTCGAATGGGTGAGTGGATCGGTCGAGATCGTAAGGCCAGACGTTGCTACGGCTTCGATGAAATAGCGTTGGTTCCCGGCGCAGTGACGATTAATCCGGATGAGGTGGATACCAGCTTTGAAATCGGCGGTAAGAAATTCCAGATCCCATTCCTTGCTTCCGCCATGGACGGCGTCGTGGATCCCAAATTCGCAATCGCCATGGGGAAATTGGGCGGCATCGCCGTTCTGAATTTAGAAGGCATTTACACCCGCTATGATGATTACCAGCCCATCCTGGACGATATCGCAAAATCAACGCCTGAGAAAGCCACCGAGCTGGTCCAGAAGCTTTATTTAAAACCCATCAAAGAAAAATTAATCGCAAAACGCATTCGGGAAATCAAAAAAGCAAAAGTTCCTGCCGTCGTCAGCACCATTCCGCAGCATGCCGAGAAATTCGGGAGAATCGCAGAAGAATCCGGCTGTGATATTTTCGTCGTTCAATCCACCGTCACCACCGTGCGTCATGTTTCCAAAGCGTATCAAACCGTTGATTTCAAAAAACTTTGCAAGCAGCTTGCAATGCCCGTGATTGTGGGCAATTCCGTCACGCATCAAGTAGCGCTTGAATTAATGGAAACCGGCGTCAAAGGTCTTTTGATCGGGATTGGTCCCGGCTCAGCCTGCACGACGCGCGGGGTTATTGGCGTTGGTGTTCCGCAGGTCACGTCGATTTGCGATTCAATGGCAGCCCGGGACTTTTATTTCAAAAAATCCCGCCGCTACGTTCCGATTATTGCCGACGGCGGGATGTCAACGGGAGGCGATGTCTGCAAAGCGTTTGCCTGCGGTGCGGATGCCGTGATGGTGGGGTCTGCTTTTGCGCGCGCCAAGGAAGCGCCCGGCCGCGGATTCCATTGGGGGATGGCAACCCCGCATGCCAATCTGCCGCGCGGCACGCGGATTCGGGTCGGAACGACCGGGACGCTTGAGGAAATTTTATTCGGTCCCGCTAAATTGGATGACGGAACGCAAAATCTGGTAGGCGCCCTCAGGACTTGTATGGGCAATGTCGGTGCAAAAAGTATTAAGGAGCTTCAGTTGACCGAAATCATTATCGCTCCTGCCATTAAGACGGAAGGAAAGCTCTTTCAAGCAGCGCAAAAAGTCGGAATGATGAAATGACAGAAAAATGAACACTGAAACGATTCTGGTTCTCGATTTTGGCTCTCAGTACACGCAGTTGATTGCGCGGAGAGCGAGAGAACAGAACGTGTTTTCGGTGATTTACCCTTATGATGTTTCGATTGAGAAAATTATAAAGCTCAATCCCCAAGGGATTATTTTTTCAGGTTCGCCCGCCAACGTCTATCAGCGAAAAGCACCCATTCCTCACCCCGCCATTTTTTCACTCGGCGTTCCTATCCTCGGAATTTGCTACGGACTTCAGGTCACCGCCCATTTATTTAAAGGCAAAGTCAAAAAGGTGAGGGCACGTGAATACGGACATGCCAAACTTCGGGTAGACCGCGCGCAGGATCTCTTCAACGGTTTACCGTCTGCCTTTGATTGCTGGATGAGCCACGGGGACCAAGTCCAAAGACTTCCGAAAGGTTTTGAGCGCATTGCGCACACTTCCAATTCGCCGGTCGCGGCTTTCCGCAATCGCGAGCATCGGATTTACGGTGTTCAATTTCATCCCGAAGTGGTTCACACGCCTCTGGGGTACAAAATTATCCGGAATTTTCTTTTCAAGATTTGCAAGCTGAAAGGCGATTGGACGCCAAGCTCTTTTATTCGCGAAACGGTAAAAGCAATTCGGAAAAAAGTGAACGGCGAACGCGTGGTTTTAGGGCTTTCAGGCGGTGTCGATTCCTCAGTCGCCGCCACCTTGGTTCATCAAGCGATCGGTTCGAAACTCAACTGCATTTTTGTCGATACCGGGCTCCTTCGGTTGAAGGAGCGCGATCGGGTGCGCGATACGTTCAGGCGCCATCTGAAGATGAACATCAAAATTGTGGATGCTTCCCGAGCATTCTTGCGGGCCCTTCGCGGCGTGGAGGATCCCGAGAAAAAGCGGAAGATCATCGGGCGGGTTTTTATTCAGGTGTTTCAACGAGAAGCCCGGAAATTGGGACGCGTTCCGTATTTGGCGCAGGGGACCCTTTATCCGGATGTGATTGAGTCCGTCTCATTTTATGGCGGACCGAGCGTGACCATTAAATCGCATCATAATGTAGGCGGTTTGCCGAAGAGGATGAAATTCAAATTGATCGAACCCCTTCGGGAACTTTTTAAGGATGAAGTTCGAAAAGTGGGGCGCTCTCTCAGAATTCCGAAAGAGCTGGTGGAACGGCAGCCTTTTCCGGGGCCCGGTCTTGCGGTCCGCATGATCGGGTCGGTGACGCGCGAGCGCTGTGACCTCCTGCGGGAAGCGGATTGGATTGTGGTTGATGAAATTAAGAAAGCAGGACTTTATCCGCGGCTCTGGCAGTCCTTTGCGGTGCTGCTCCCGATTAAGAGTGTCGGGGTGATGGGAGATGAGCGGACGTATGAGAATGTGTTGGCAATCCGCGCAGTGACCTCGCAGGACGGAATGACCGCCGACTGGGCACGGCTTCCGGATCGCGTGCTGGCCAAGATTTCAAACCGCATCATTAATGAAGTGCGCGGGATCAATCGCGTATGCTATGATATCAGTTCCAAACCGCCCGCCACCATTGAGTGGGAGTAGAGATGAAGCACGCTGATTTTGTTCATCTTCACTGTCATTCGCAGTATTCGCTTCTGGATGCTGCTTCCAAAGTTCCACTCTTAATCAAGCGTGCCGTTGAGCTCAAATTTCCCGCCCTTGCCATGACCGATCACGGGAATCTTTTTGGCGCCATCGCTTTTTATCAGGAAGCCATGCGTCAAGGCATCAAGCCCATTATCGGAATCGAAGCCTATATCGCCCCTCAGTCTCGTTTCGATAAAACCGCTCACGGAATTAAAGAAGCCTCTTTTCATATCACCCTGCTTGCGAAAAATGAAGCGGGATATCGAAATCTGTTGAAGCTGACAACCGCGAGTTATCTGGAAGGATTTTATTATCGGCCCAGAATCGATAAAGAATTGCTCAGAAAACATCATGAAGGATTGATCGCGCTATCCGGTTGCATGAAAGGGGAAGTTCCTTATCACACCTGGAATGAGCAGCCCGAGAAGGCGCGCGATGCCATTCGGGATTTGATCGATATTTTCGGGACAGAAGATTTTTATCTTGAACTGATGGATCAGACGATCGATGCCCAGCAAAAAATGATCGAACACTATCCGGCGTTTGCCAAAGAATTCGGCATCAAGATGGTCGTGACGAACGATTGTCACTACATTCACCAAGCGGATGCCCAAGCCCACGATGCGTTGATTTGTATCGGCACCGGTTCCAATCTTTCCGATCAGGACCGGATGCGCTATCACGGCAATCATTTTTATTTGAAGTCAGCCGAGGAAATGAAAGCGCTATTCAGCGGCTTTCCGGAAGCCATTCGGAATACGATCGAGATTGCGGAACGTTGCAATCTGGAGCTCGATTTTAGCAAAACCCATCTGCCCAAATTTACGCCGCCGGATCAGAAGAAACCGGAAGCTTATTTGGAAGAGTTGTGTTTTAAATTTTTGAAGGAGAGGATGGGAGGCAATGTGCCGGCCGAATATGACAAGCGGCTCCGGTACGAGCTTTCCATAATTACCAAAATGGGTTTTACGGGTTATTTCCTGGTGGTTTGGGATTTTATCCGCTACGCGCGAGAAAATCACATTCCGGTCGGGCCGGGACGCGGTTCGGCTGCCGGCAGCTTGGTGGCGTACGTGTTGAGCATTACCAGCATCGACCCCATTCAGCATGGCCTCATCTTTGAACGGTTTTTAAATCCGGACCGTATTTCCATGCCCGATATCGACATCGATTTTTGTTACGAGCGCAGAGACGAAGTCATTGAATACGTCGGAAAGAAATACGGCCAGGAGAGTGTGGCGCATATCGTGACGTTTGGGACCATGGCGGCACGTGCGGCCATTCGCGATGTGGGACGTGTCATGGGAATGAGTTATCAGGAAGTGGATAAGCTGGCCAAACTAATGCCCGCCGAACTGGAGATGACGATTGAGCGTGCGCTTCAAATGGAACCGAGACTTCGGGATTTGGCGGCCACCAATGAGGAAGTGAAGCAGCTGATTGAAACCTCGAAAGCGCTGGAAGGCTTGGCGCGCCATGCTTCGACCCATGCCGCCGGAATTGTGATTTCCGACGGTCCGCTTCATGACTATTGCCCGCTCTTTAAATCCAACGACCAAATTACGACACAATATGACATGGAGGCCGTTGAGAAGATCGGACTTCTGAAGATGGATTTCTTAGGTCTGAGAACGCTGACTGTGATTGACGAAGCTTGCAAAATCATCAACCGGAAGCGTGATGAAAAAATCAAGATTGAAGAAATTCCGCTGGATAATCAAAAAACATATGAGATGTTGACCCGAGGAGAATCGATTGGGGTGTTCCAGCTTGAAAGTTCGGGAATGCGTGATCTCCTGAAAAAGATGAAACCGACGCGTTTCGGCGATTTGGTGGCTTTGCTGGCACTCTACCGGCCGGGACCTTTGGGCAGCGGCATGGTAGATGATTTCATTCGCAGAATGCACGATTCTTCTCTCATCAAGTATGACCACCCGGTGCTGGAGCCGATTTTGAAGGAAACCTACGGGATTATTTTGTATCAGGAGCAGGTGATGCAGATTGTTTCCGCCTTGGCCGGTTTCAGTTTGGCAAAAGCCGATTCACTCCGGCGCGCCATGGGCAAGAAAATCCCGGAAATCATGGAGCGGGAGAAAAAATCTTTCATCGATGGCGCTACGAAACGCAGGATTCAGCCCAGAACCGCGGAGAAAATTTGGAATTTGATCGAATATTTCTCGGGATACGGATTTAACAAGAGCCATTCAACGGCGTACGCGTTTATTTCCTATCAAACGGCCTACCTGAAAGCCAATCATCAGGTTGAATTTATGGCAGCGCTGTTGACATCTGAAAAAGACAACACCGACAAAATCGTTCGTTACATCGAGGAATGTAAACAACTCGATATTCAGGTCTTGCCGCCCTCGGTGAGCGAAAGCTTTTCTGAGTTCACGTGCATCGAGAAGACAATTCGTTTTGGACTAAGCGCGGTCAAAAATGTAGGGACCACCGCAGTCGAGTCCATTATCAAAGCGCGTGAGGCACAAGGAGTTTTTAAGTCGCTTTATGATTTTTGCGAGCGGGTTGATTTGAGGCTTTGCAACCGAAAGGTGCTTGAAAGTCTAATCAAATGCGGTGCTTTCGATGATTTCAGGCTCAAGCGTTCACAACTCATGGCCATTTTGGGCCGTGTCCTGGAAGTGGGGGCCAAGACGCAATACGACCGCCAAAGGGGTCAATTGTCCCTGTTGGACCAAATGGGGGATCAGGAAGGAATGCCGGGAGGCGGCCGCGAGATTCCCGACCTTGAAGAATGGCCTGAAAGTCAACTTTTGGGTTATGAGCGGGAGCTCTTGGGATTTTATGTGAGTGCACATCCGTTGACAAAATATGACAAGATATTAAGGACTTACGCGACGGTGACCTCAACCAATCTGGCGGATCTTCGGGATCAGGAAGATTTAACTATGGGCGGGATTATTAACACGATCAGAGGGATTACCACCAAACGGGGAGACCGAATGGCGTTTGTGGGTCTTGAAGATTTAGACGGGCGTTGTGAGGTGATTATTTTTCCGGAGCTGTTTAAGTCTTCTGCCCAAGTTCTTCATAAAGATGCCGTTGTGTTTATCCGCGGCAAGGCAAACGTTCGGGAAGATACGCCTAAAGTGATTGCCGAAGAGCTCATTCCGATTGAGGACGTTGAAAAGCGTCTGACGCGGGTGATTTCGATTGATCTCCTGACCGCCGGTCTTGATTTAGGAACCCTTAAGCGCCTGAAAGACATTTTGTCGCAGCACCCCGGTCAGACACCAGTTTACATTAATTTCCGGGATGCCAGCGGGCGCAAAACCGTGCTTCATTCCGGGGAAGCTTTTAAAGTGGAAACAGCTCCTCCTCTCCTCGAACAATTGGAGCAGCTTTTGGGCTCTAACGTCATTAAGATTAGAAGCTAGTTTTGTTTCCAACCCTTTTAATTAAAATAAGTTAGAGAAGAAAATTCCTTGACAGTGAAGGTGGCTTTTGCTATTGTCTTTGGGTATAAAGACTTAGGGTAATGTTCAACTGTTACCCATCTCGGGAAAAGCGGAGGTGAGCGGAATGACTAAAAAAGACATTGTCACAAAAGTCTCCAACGACACAAACCTCACCCAGATTGACGTCAAGAAAATCGTACAACGCACGCTGGATGCAGTGGTTGAAAGCTTAGAGCGCGGAGAGACGGTTGAATTGCGTAATTTCGGAGTGTTTAAGGTGAAGACTCGCAGGGGCCGAGTGGGGCGTAATCCGCGTACCGGACAAGAAGTTCAGGTTCCGGAGAAGAAAGTCGTCGTCTTCAAACCTGGGCTTATTTTGAAACATCAAGTTAAATAGTTTTGGGAGGGGAGTCGCAATGGCAGTACAGGGTAAGGTGAAATGGTTTTCCAATGTGAAAGGTTATGGCTTTGTTGAGCAAGAAGGCGGGCAAGATGTGTTTATCCACTATTCTGCCATCCAGGGAGAAGGTTACAAGACGTTGGAAGAAGGTGACGTGGTTACCTTCGATATTATTCAGGGCGAGAAAGGTCCCCAGGCTGCCAACGTTGTGAAGGAAAAAACAGCGAAAGCGGAGCAAGCAAAGTAAGCAACCTTCCGTTTTTCTAATTATTGAATCCTTATTTTCAAAGGTCTCGGAGTAGCCACCACGCTTGCTCGTTGAGACCTTTTCCATTTTTATGGCAAAAGCATTAAAACGTTTTTTGATTTCTGCCTCGCTCCATGATTGGGACGATCCGCACGGCCAAAGCGGGCCGACCGTTCTTTTAACATCCGAGGAAAGCCATCATTTAAAGAACGTCCTCCGGATTCGGGAAGGAAGTTTGTGTTTGCTGCTGGATCCTAAAGGGAACGAATTCATCAGCCGGCTGGAGTGTTTTCGTCCGGATGCACGTTGCGAAGTGAAGCCGCTCGCGGCGGTTTCCCATCGCGAGCGGTTTCTTCAATTGACGGTGGCCCAGGCCATTCCGCAAGACCGGAAGATGGATGATATCGTCCAAAAGGCGGCGGAACTTGGGGTGTCTCGGTTGATTCCCCTGATCACGGAACGCACGGTCGTCCGCATCAAGCAGGATCAATTTGGAAAGGTGTGTCACCGGTGGGAACGAATTGCGGCACAAACTCTCAAGCAGTCGCGCTTGCAGCACGCACCCCGGATCGGAGAGATGACCTTGTTTGGCAAGCTCTCTTCCGAATGGCCTCAATATGAACGGGTTTATTTGTTGCATCCGAGCGATGAGGCCCGACCGATTCGGACTTTGTTTGCGAAGGCAATTTCGGAACCACGGACAACCGAACGGATTTTACTTCTGATCGGACCCGAGGGAGGTTTTTCGCCCCGGGAAGTTGAGCTTGCGAAAGAAAACGAAGCCAGGCTCATCCGGTTAGGTCCCGGTATTTTAAAAACAGACACAGCGTTTGTAGCAGCGGTTAGTTTTTTGAAGTTGATGTATGAATAATATCAATCAAAGCAATGACAAACACGGGCAGAGAGTCAAGTTCGCCACACTCGGGTGCCGCCTGAATCAATACGAAACGCAAGCCATTCGTGAGCAATTCAACCAAGCAGGTTTTGAAGAAACGGATCACAATCGGGCGGCCAACGTTTTCGTTTTGAATACCTGTACGGTGACGGGTGCCAGTGATCGCGAAAGCCGTTATTTGATTCGGAAATTTCATCGGGAAAATCCGGAGGCTCAGATCGTCGTGACCGGCTGTTACGTCGAGCGGAACCGGGATGAAATCGAGAATCTGCCCGGCGTGACGCTCGTGGTGCTCAATCGCCAGAAATCCGAAATCGTTCACTTGTACGAACGCAGGAATGGGTTGCGATCCGCCCCTACGTGTATTTCTGAAACCGAAGTAGGGGCGTATTGCGATACGCCCCTACTCTCCAAACGGCACTATACGCCGCTTTCCATCTCTCAATTTGAAGGCCGCAGCCGCGCTTATATCAAAATTCAGGACGGCTGTAACCATGCGTGTTCGTTTTGCAAAGTCGTGTTGGTCCGGGGGCCGGCGCGGTCCAGACCGCTTGCGGAAGTGATTGAAGAGGCAAAACGGCTTTCAGACCAAGGTTATCAGGAGATTGTCCTCACGGGTATCCAGTTGGGTGCTTACGGATTGGATGTTCAAAAACGTCAGATGTTAACGGACCTCCTTGAAAAGCTTTCTCGGGTGGAAGGATTAAGACGGATTCGGTTGAGTTCAATCGAGCCGACGGATGTGACGGAAGAATTAATTCAAGCGATGTCTCAAATGGAGCAGGTTTGTCCGCATCTGCACATTCCGCTGCAAAGCGGGGATGACGAAGTCTTAAAGCGAATGAACCGAAGATACCGGAGGCATTTTTATTTGGACTTAATTCACAAGCTTCGCAGTCGAGTAGAAGATTTTGTGTTGACGACGGATGTGATGGTGGGTTTCCCGGGCGAGACCGACGTTCAGTTTGAACAAACCGTCCGGCTCCTGGAAGCAGTCGTTCCCTATAAGCTTCATATTTTTCCCTACAGTGTCCGTGAGGGAACTCGAGCGGCTCGGCTCACGGATGCGGCGGTCGGTTCTCGTACGGTGAATCGACGCAGAGACGCTCTCTTTTGTTTGGAAAATAAACTGAGAGCAGAGGTGGAGAATGCTTTTTTGGGCCGAAGGCTTGATCTCATCGTCGAAAACCATTCTCGCCGGACAGATTGGATCTCGGGACGGGGCGCGAATTATTTGAAGGTGTATTTTCGGAGGAATCAAATGATACTTGATGGAATGATTCAGGTGATGACGCAACGAATTGAGGGTGGCAAATTAATCGGATCGTTGGTTGACTCATAAAAGATCGGAAAGGGCAATATGATGATTTTAGCCGCGGCAACTCCGGCAGAAGTGAGAGTGGATTGGTTGTTGATTTGGACCAAGATGGGATGGCTGGATATCGTTTTTCTCCTCGTGTTTGCCATCGGCATTTTTTTGGGATTAAAACGAGGACTTGCGAAAGTATCGGAGAGACTCATTGAAGTTGTGGTCGCTCAGATCGTCACGATTGAGTACAGCAGGGCGTGGTCCGAATGGATCCAAATTCGAGTCCATGTCCCATTCGAACTTCTTCACGTCGTCGTCTTTGCCGCTTTAGCGATCGTTTCGATCATCGCCGTACGATTTATTTTCCGAGTGCTTGAACTTTTTGCGGCCATCGAATTTAAGTCACCGTTGAACGGTGTGGGAGGGGCGCTTTTAGGCGGGTTTCAACACCTACTGTTTCTGAGTTTGATTTCATCGTTTTTGCTGCTTTTTCCGCTCCCGTTTATTCAAACCACGTTTAAAGACGGATCCATCAGCGGTCCTTATTTGGCAAGTACCTCTCAGAAAGTTCATGACACTTTTGTGAAATGGTTTCCCGGAACTTGGCGGGCCTTATGACAAGGCCTTTTAATTTGCCTGTCGGTAGATGAAGATCTTAGACCGGGCTTTTTTCGGACGAAATACACAAATCGTAGCGGCGGAGTTGATCGGTAAAATTCTCGTTCTCAATCAGGGCGGGTCTCTGGTGAGCGGCAAAATCGTGGAGACGGAAGCTTATTTTGGGGCCGATGATCCGGCCAGTCACGCCTTTCGAGGGGTGACGCCCCGGAATCGTGTGATGTTCGGGCCTGCCGGTGTGAGTTACGTTTATTTCACCTACGGGAATCATCACTGCTTGAATATTGTGACCGAGGCGGATGGGGTTGCGGGAGCCGTATTGCTCAGGGCACTGGAGCCGTTATCCGGTCTTTCCATCATGAAAAAGCGCCGGGGGGCGAAGCATCAAACAACCGCGCTCGCCAATGGGCCCGGCAAGCTGACACAGGCATTCGGAATTACCCGGGATCATTCGGAGATCGATATGACACGAGGCCCATTTTTTGTGGCGGAGAAGGCCGAAGAAGGATTTGTTCATGTCCAAACGGCAAAACGGATTGGAATTAGCGCTGCGCAACATTTGCCCTATCGGTTTTATTTGAGGGGCAATCCGTTTGTGTCGGTCCAATGAAAACTTATCAGGTTGAGCAATGGCGTATCAAGACCAAGTGATTGATCAGGTTCAATCGTTAAGCGATATCGTGGAAGTGATCTCGGCTTATATTCCGCTGAAACGCGCCGGACGGAACTTCAAGGCGAATTGTCCTTTTCATCAGGAAAAAACGCCTTCGTTTATGGTGAATCCGGAAAAACAGATTTTCCATTGTTTCGGCTGCGGGGCGGGCGGCGATGTGTTTTCCTTCCTGATGAAATATGAACAAATGAGTTTTCCGGAAGCGCTCAAACAGCTGGCCGAGCGCGCTCGCGTGACGCTGCCGGAATCTTCCAGTTTTTCACCGCGCGAGCGTTCCCAGATTGAGCGGATCTATCAAATTTATGCCGAGGCTTCCGATTTTTATCATACCCATCTCAAGCATCCCGAAACGGGAAAAGCCCCCAGAGCTTATTTGGCGAAGCGCAGTTTTGGGACGGCCGAAATCGATTCTTTCCGAATCGGTTTTGCGCGTTCGGACTGGCGCACGTTGTGTGACCATCTTTCAAAAAAAGGGTTTACGGAGCAAGAACTTTTGAGATCCGGTCTCATTCTGCGGTCTGCGCAGGGAACGCTCTACGACCTTTTTCGGAGCCGGATTATCTTTCCGATTTTAAACCGCCAGCAAAAGGTGGTTGCTTTCGGCGGCCGCGTGTTGGGAGATGAAATGCCCAAGTATTTAAATTCACCCGAGACGCCGATTTTCAGAAAACGGCGGGAGATGTACGGTCTTTATCTGGCGGTTCGGGCGATTGCCGCCTCGGAAATCCGCCGGATTTTGATTGTGGAAGGTTACTTGGATTGTATCCGGCTTCATGCAAACGGATTTCAGAATACGGTGGCGACCCTGGGAACCGCTTTGACTTCGGAA
The DNA here is from genome assembly GCA_016206815.1 of Candidatus Omnitrophota bacterium. Classification (GTDB taxonomy): domain Bacteria; phylum Omnitrophota; class Omnitrophia; order Omnitrophales; family Danuiimicrobiaceae; genus 01-FULL-45-10b. Next base: position 13,301 of record JACQQT010000067.1, read on the forward strand.
CACGTCCAGGTTCTCAAGCGATATGCCGATGAAGCAACGGTTGTGTTTGACGGTGATCAAGCGGGAGAGCAGGCATCGTTAAGAGGATTGGATATTTTTCTGGAAGAAGGAATGGGGGTTAAAGTGCTGTGCCTGCCGAAAGGTTTTGATCCGGATGATTTCGTACGTTTAAAGGGTGCTCCGGCGATGACGGAGCTCTTGAAACAAAGTCAGGACATTTTCGATTTCAAGCTGCAGGTATTGCTTTCGCGTTACAATAAATCCGACTCCCTCGGACTTTTGAAAATTACGAGTGAGTTTTTAGATACGTTTGCCAAAATCAAAAATCCGGTTTTGGTCGATCGTTATTTGAAACGGCTGGCAGTCACGCTGGGCGTGGAAGAAGGCTCTTTACGTTCGGAATTGAACAAATTAAAGAATAAGCAAGGCGGATACAAAATGACGGAAGCGAAACCAAAATCCGCTTTTCAAAAAGCAGAAAAGACAGAGCCAAAAGCCGAAAGAATTCTCCTGAGCCTGATGCTTCATCATTCGCCGTACGTCGGGATGTTTTTGGAAGCGTTTCCAAATTATGCGTTTGTAGGAGATCAGACGCGGGAAGTGTTTCAATGGCTGAACCGGATGACGCAGGAGGCCGGCGAGAAAGAATTTTCAGCTTCCCGGTTGTTGAATCGAATCAAAGATGAAAATTTGAAGACATTTGCGAGCGAACTGATCATGATGGATTGGGATTCCGAAGAGGATCGCGAGCAGGCATTCCAGGACCTTATCCGCAGGATTAGAATGCAGGAGCGTTCAGGTCAGCTTCAAGCACTCCGAAACCAAATTGCCCAGGCGGAAGAAGCAGGTGATCAAGCGTTGCTGCTGGAGTATATGAAGGCGTATCAAACGCTGTTAAGTCAGGTAGAACAGTAGCTGACTCCTTTGGGGACAGTCCCCTAGGGGGACTGTCCCCAGGGGGGACAGGTTGATTAGGAAATCCGAAGTTCAAAACCGAATTTTTGTGTTATAATACAAAATTTTGTAGCTTCTGTAGGCCGTAGCGAGCCCAACCCTATGCGAAAGAAAAAGAAGAAAACGATCCGGAAGAAGGAGAGCGCTAAAAGTATGCCCACCGAAACCGTTACGTCCCTTGCAGCACCCGCCATCAATTACCAAGAAGTGCTCGGTAAATTAGTTTCACTGGGAAAGAGGCAGGGATATTTGACTTATGAGCAGATTAATAATCTTCTTCCGAGCGATACGGCATCGGCAGAGAAGATTGAAGAGGTGGTTTCTGCTCTCACCGAAAAAAACATTGAGATTACCACCAGCCCAATTCAAAAAGATGTCGAACCGGAAGAGAAACACGAAACAAAAAAGATAAAGGATTCCTCAAGTGAAGACAAAGAGCACGTCGCGGAGTTTGAGCGCGGACGGATGGACGACCCCGTTCGGACCTATTTGCGGCAGATGGGACAGATTCCGCTCCTGACGCGCAGTCAGGAAATTGCATTAGCCAAACGGATTGAAGAAGCCGAGGAAAGATTGAAGGAGGTGGTATTTGAAACCCGAGCGGCACGTTTTGAAGTGCTGCGTTTGGCCAACCAAATTATTGATGACGAGATCAATCTCGAATCCATTATTGATGAAGACCAGGAATCAAAGCTCTTGGTGACGAAGAAAAAATTAAAAGCGTTGACGCGCCGCCTTCGGGCTTCGAGGAGAAATTCGGATTTAGCCTCGCTTTTAAAGCAATTCAATTTGAACATCGGAATCGTGGAGCAAATTATTGCCAACCTCCGGGCAAAACTCGAAGAGCTTAAAGACAATCGAAAAGAGGTGATCCGTTTAAGAAGGAAAAAGATGAGGGGTAAGATTGGCGAAGTTTTCGAGCGCAACCGGCAAATTCTAAAGGAATTGAGCGAGACCGAGGATTCGGTCTACGAACATTTAAAGCGGATTCACAAACGGGAACGGGAGCTCTCAAATGCCAAGAAAGATCTGGTGGCGGCTAATTTGAGATTGGTTGTGAGCATTGCGAAAAAATATACGAACCGCGGACTCTCCTTTTTAGATTTGATCCAGGAGGGGAACATCGGTTTGATGAAAGCGGTTGACAAGTTTGAGTATCAGCGGGGGTATAAGTTTTCGACTTATGCGACTTGGTGGATTCGGCAGGCGATCACGCGCTCGATTGCCGATCAAGCCAGAACGATTCGCATTCCGGTTCATATGATTGAGACGATTAACAAGTTCTTCCGTGCTTCCCGGCATCTCGTGCAGGAATCGGGCCGAGAACCGATGCCTGAGGAGATTGCCCGCGTCATGAAAATGCCGGTTGAGAAGGTGAAAGGGATTCTCAAAATTGCACAGGAGCCGATCAGCCTTCAGACGCCCATCGGGGATGACGGCGATACCAGCTTTGGTGATTTTATTGAAGACAAATCAGCCGTTTCTCCGGCTAACGTGACTGCCTACTCGATGTTGAAAGAACAGATGGACGATGTGTTGGACACCATTACCGAACGCGAAGAAAAAGTGTTAAGACTTCGGTTTGGAATCGGAGACGGTTATTCGAGAACGTTGGAGGAAGTCGGTCAGATTTTTAACGTGACCCGTGAGCGCGTGAGACAAATCGAAGCGAAAGCGCTCAGGAAACTCCGCCATCCGACGCGTTCGAGAAAACTTAAAAATTTCCTGGATGTCAAACTGAGCGATTAAACTCGAAGAGATGAGACCATGACGACACGCGAAGAAGTGATCAAAGCCATTAAGCAAGTGTACGATCCGGAGATACCCGTCAACGTTTACGATTTGGGATTGATTTATGAGGTCGATCTCCAGGCAGATGATCGGGTTGCCATCCGGATGACGTTGACCAGCCAGGGTTGTCCGTCAGCCAAACAGATACCGGACATGGTTCGCACCAGGGTGTCTGCCTTGCCGGGCGTCAAAGCGGTGGACGTTCAAGTCGTCTGGGAACCTCAGTGGAATCCCTCACGCATCAGTCCGGAAGGAAAGAAGATTCTGAATCTTGAGGATGAATCTTAAAGATTCATTTTAGGATGGAATCATCCGAAGCACTTTACGAGGCCGCACTTTCGCATTTCCGCTCCGGGGACGTTCAACAAGCAGTTGCTCAATTAGAAAAATTACTTTCCCAAGACTCCCAACACCCGGATGCGTTGGAGGCCGTGGGAATATTTTACGCGAAGCTTGATCGGTTGGACGATGCGATCCAAACGATGAAGCGCCTTACCAAGGTTTCTCCCAATCACATCATGGCCCATACGAATCTTTCCCGGTTTTATGCTCAGAAGGGGATGATTCTGGAAGCAGAGCAGGAACAAGCTGAGGCAAGGCGGCTTTCCTGGAAGGCGGAGTTGAAAACGGAGCGCGGAACCACCCGCAAGGAAGATCCCGAGGCAGAAGCAAAAGAGCAGGCGGAGCAAATCCAAGAGCGGATTCATCGATACCTCAAGGTGATTGAGCTGGATCCGAAAGATGTGCTGGGCTATTTTAGTTTGGGCACAGCCTATTTAGACGCCAAGCGCCTGGCCGAAGCACGCAAGGCTTTCGAATCAGCCATTTTGGTTGATCCCAACCACTCCCCCAGTTATTTCAGCTTGGGCGTGACGCTAGAGTCGCTTCAGGAAGCAGTTCGCTCAGCCGAGATATATCGGAAAGGGATTCAGATCGCAGACGCACGCGGCGATATGATTCCGCTTAAGAAAATGCAAGCGCGTCTTGCCGCATTGAAATTAAATTAAAGGAAATGGAAAATCGGGCCCATAGCTCAATCGGTTAGAGCAGAGGACTCATAATCCTTTGGTTCCTGGTTCGAGTCCAGGAGGGCCCACCATTTTGGTGACGTGCGGCTTCGCCGTGCTCGTGATGCTCATACTATAGCCCGAAGCGAGAAGCATTCACG
>JACQQT010000068.1 GCA_016206815.1 Candidatus Omnitrophota bacterium
GTGAAATACCTCCGCTCCCATACGAAGCGCGTCCGAAAAATGCTCCGCTTTAAAAGGCATAATCATGAATTCCTGAAGATCCACGTTGTTGTCCGCATGGACGCCCCCGTTAATGATATTCATCATCGGAACCGGCAGTAGGGGCGAGGCATGCCTCGCCCCTACACTTTCCATTAGATAACGATAGAGTGACATTTTTTGGGAATTGGCGGCTGCGCGCGCGCAGGCCAGCGACACTCCCAACATCGCATTGGCGCCCAAGGACGATTTGTTTTCGGTTCCGTCCAGCGAAATTAAAAGCTGATCGATTTCATTTTGCTTCCCGGCATCTTTTCCGGTGATTGCTTTCCCGATTTTCTCATTCACGTTTTGAACCGCTTTCAAAACGCCTTTGCCGAGGTAGCGTTTCTTGTCGCCGTCGCGAAGTTCCACCGCTTCGTGTTCGCCGGTGGAAGCGCCGCTCGGGACCGCGGCCCGCCCCAGCGTTCCGCCGCTTAAGACCACGTCCACTTCGACCGTGGGGTTTCCTCTTGAATCTAAGATTTCCCGCGCTTTTACTTTTTCAATTTTCATCGCCATTCCCCTGTTCCTTCAAACGTTAGCGTCCTTCGACATCCAACAGGTGTGTTTTCTTCTTTAGAAATTGAAGCGCCACATAAACCGCCAAACCAAAAAGAAAAATACTCAGCCAAATCGGATCGATGATTAGTTTTCGTTCTACCATGATATCTTTGATTAATCTCAACAGCGAAAATACGGAAATAATTCCGAAAAAGCCCGAATACTCCCGCCTCAGCGCATTCCGGAACTCAAAGGGAAGCTCCGGCGGCCGCCACAATTTCAAGCGCAGAGGCAAAAAAACGGGGGTTTCGCCCGCCCATTTTTGAAACCCATCTCCAAACTTTCCTCTCAAGAATTCTTCTTCGGCAAACATAATCTTTTCATAATAAAACCAAAAGACAAGCCCAATCACGATGGCAAACCATAACGATCCAATCGATAAGGCAACGCCTATCCAAATCAAAAAATTCCCGAAATAAAGCGGATGACGAATGAGCGAATAAATTCCGGTCGTATTCAGGCTGTAAGCTCTTTGTTCCGTCACATTGCGTCCCGAAGTCCCGCGCGGCGCACAACCCACGGCATACATCCGAACCGCCAAACCTGAAAGCGAAATGAATAAACACATAATTTCCCAAGACCGGCTGACTATATAATTTCCACTCAAATAATAAAAATGCCGAAGCGCCAGAAGAAACAGCCCGATTAAAATCAGCGGCAGATAACTCCGCCATCTAAAAAGCCAATTGCCTACTCTTTCAAATTCTTCTCTCAGCGCCATAAAATCCTCTGTGTCATTGCGAGGCGCAATTTATTGAGGCCGAAGCAATCTCAGGGCTCATGGATTGCTTCGCTTCGCTCGCAATGACGGCTGCTGCGTTTTGCCCGCCAGAAACAGCCGGATGGCTTCCGGATACAGTTCATATTCAACGGCATGCACCCGCTCTTCAAGTGCCTCCAGCGTGTCTTCCGATTGAATCGGAATGCTTCGCTGCAAAATGACAGGCCCGGAATCAACGCCCTCATCGACAAAATGAATCGTCACCCCCGTTTCTTTTTCTTTGGCGCGATACGCATCCCGAATCGAATGCACTCCCGGATACTTCGGAAGCAGACTCGGATGGATATTCAAAATGCGCCCTTTCCACATTCTGACAAATTCAGGCCCCAAGATCCGCATAAAACCCGCCAACAGGATCAATTCAACTCCGTTTTCTTTCAATTGCTTTGAGATTTCGGCGTCGAACTCCGCTTTGGAAGCAAAACCTTTCCGTTCGATCACCGCTGTCTTGAGTCCGAAATTCCCGGCCCGCTTCAGGGCATACGCATGGGGATTGTCGCAAACGACGAGGGCGATCTCGCAACCCAGCTTTCCTGCCTGAACCAAACGGGCAATATTTTCCAGATTGGTTCCGGAACCGGATGCGAAGACGGCTACTTTCTTCTTGGTCGGTTTATTCATCTTTTTCACCTGCGATGACGATCGTCCACTCGCCTAAAATTTTTCGTTTCTCAAAGCAATGAAAGATTTCCGAAAGCTTTCCGCGAACGGTTTCCTCAAATTTTTTGGTCAACTCCCGCGAGACCGAGGCTTTCCGGTCACCCAAGACTTCCCGCATGGCCTTGAGTGTTTTCAAAAGGCGGTGCGGCGATTCATAAAAAATGAGCGTTCTGGGTTCACCGGCTAAGCGAGCCAAAGCCTCCCGCTTGGCTTTTTCTTTCGGAGGTAAATAACCGGCAAACGTGAACGCATGGACCGGAAGGCCGCTCAAAACCAAGGCGCTCACAAAAGCGCTCGGTCCCGGGATGGTTTCTACCCGAACGCCCGCTCGGATGGTATCCCGGACCAAATCAAATCCGGGATCCGAAATGAGAGGAGTGCCCGCATCGCTTACGATCGCTGCGGATGTCCCCGACATTAACTCCGAGACAATCGTCTGCCGTTTGGTCTCCGACGTATGATCATGGAACGAGCGGAGGGGTTTCTTGATTTCAAAGTGTTTCAACAAAACGCCGCTTCGCCGGGTATCTTCACAAAGGATAAAATCAACTGCTTTCAAAACTTCAACCGCGCGGAACGTCATGTCGCCCAAATTTCCGATAGGAGTAGCCACCAAATACAAAATCCCGTCCGGCGAATCCACAATTAAGGACCTCCGAGACGGTTATTTTGCAACCGGTCGCGAAGCAGATAATCCAAGAGCGTCGCGATATAAAAAGAAAGAAAACCCAAAATCGCGCTTCCGAGCTGCTGCTTTCCCCATTGCAACACCAGCAAAAATAAAGCGGCGAGTGCCACATATCGAATGAAAAATTGGAATTGAAACTTGCGCGTTTTCCGGCCGGCTTCCTGCTCTGCTCCGCTGTAAGAGCGCCTCAAACTCGCCAGCAGCGTCACAAAATTAAGGACGCCGATTAAAATACCGGCCCACCAGCCCATGGCAAGCTCCGGGCGATGAATCCAGGCGAGCGCCGCCGTTCCGACAATACCGACCCCTAACGCACAGTAAAAAGAAATTTTATTCATAAATTAACGATTTCGTTCGACGACATACCGAAGGAGGGCTTCGAGGCTGCGGCGGGTTGGCGTATCGGAAAAGACGGATAATTCAAGTGCTGCACGGTCCGTAAATTCACGGGCTTTTTGAATCGAATAATCAATGGCCCCATGTTCCCGGAGCAATAACACCAAATCTCCAAGCTGGGCGGAATCAAGGCCCGATTTGACCTTCGAAAAAATCTCGGCCTTCCCGCGTTCATCCAGAAGCGCAATCAACCGAATCAAAGGAAGCGTCAGGACACCCGCCTGAAGATCCGCCCCCAGCGTTTTCCCGAATTCATTTTCCTGCCCCATGAAATCCAGACAGTCGTCCATAATCTGAAACGCCATTCCAAAATACGTGCCGAAGCGCTTGAGCGAAAGCGCGCGTTCGATCTCCAATCCTCCCAAAATTGCTCCCGATTCCAGACAGGTCGCCAGCAACGCGGCGGTTTTACGCTCGATAATCGTAAAATAAGTTTCTTCTTTTAAATTGAAGTTGTTCTTCTCATTGAGTTCCAAAATTTCGCCGTCGCAAACGATACCTGCTGTTTGCAAAAACGCCGCAATCACCTGTTCACTCTTTGTATCGAAAATAGCGCCGATGGCTTTATCATGCAGGTAATCCCCTACCAACACGGCCACCTGCGGATTCCATTTTGCATGGACGGTCGGCAAATTCCGCCGCAAGTAAGCCGAGTCGATGATGTCATCATGAATCAGCGTGGCCGAATGAAAAATCTCAAGCGCCGCCGCGGTTAACACGGCGGATTCCGGAAGATGTTTTCCGAAACTTGCTCCAAAGAGAACCAGCGCCGGCCTTAGAAATTTTCCCTTGGCCTTAAAAAAATAGTGGATCACTTCGCTTGAAAGCGGATTCGCGGTCGTCAGGATTTCTAAAATCTTGGACTCAACCGCCGGCAGGCGGTCTTGAATGGGCTGGTAGATTTCTTCAAGCGTGAGGACTGTCTTCTGTTCCATTAATCAATCTTAACTTTCCGAACGTCAACGCCGGCTTCTTTCAAAAGCTTTTGAGAAACGTTGCTCAGCGGATAATCCGTGTTGAAAACGACCTCCCGGATGCCGCTGTTAATAATCATTTTGGTGCACAGGAGGCAGGGTGAATAGGTCGTGTAAAGCGTCGCGTCTTTAATGTTGACGCCGTGATAGGCGGACTGTGTAATCGCGTTTTCTTCCCCGTGAGAGCATAAACATTCGTCCAGCTTCGTTCCCGAAGCCGCCAGCTCGTTACAGCGCGGGCAGCCGCCTTCGTTGCAATTTTTCACCCCCCGCGGTGTGCCGTTGTAACCGGTCGCGATAATCCGTTTGTCCTTGACGATCACGGCGGCGACTTTTCGTTTGACGCAGTTGGAGCGGAGTGCGACTACTTTTGCGATCCCCAAAAAATATTCATCCCAATTCGGGCGTTTTTTTTTCTGCGCAATTTTCATCACGATCTGAGTCACTTCGTCCTGAAGCTTCTTCAGCGTCCCGGAATTTTGAACCGTGTAATCGGCAAGCGCAAGCGTCCGATCCAGCTGCTGGTCGCTCCGGACAGCGCTTTTCCCTTCCGCGCTCTCCAACCTCGTAAATTGTCCGAACGTTTTCGGATCATTCTCACGCTTGCGTTTCTTCAAACGTTCGAATCTGACTTTCGGCGGTGCGGTCACATTCAGCAGCACAAAACCATTTTCAGCTTTGAGAGTTTTGGCTTCCGCCGGGTGGCGGACCGAATCAATGACATAATTTCGATCCGATTCCATCCGCTGGATCACGCGCTTTGCCAAAACATTTGGGCCAAATTTCCGGCGAAGTTCGTTGCCCTTCCGGATCAAGTTTTCGCGGGTCACGGGCTTCTTGGCTTTCGCGACCTCTTCCCGAACCACATCGGAAAGCGAAAGATATTCAAAGCCGCGTTCTTTCAAAAAACGCGCGGCTTCTCCTTTGCCTGAACCGTTTTTCCCGGTAAGACCGATAATCATCTGAGTGGATCCCGTCTTTGACGTCTCAATATACCAAAAATCCGTCTTAGATTAAAGAAATTCTACCTTTGCAGCTAAAGTGCTTCTTCTTTATACTAGGCCTGATGAAGAAATCCGTTGCCGACCAAACTTCCAGAAGCATGTTGAAAATGACTCTTGCCGCCATCTCCTTCGGCATTATGGCCGCGTTCGTGAAAGCGGCTTGCGAAACCATTCCCTCATCCGAAGTTGTGTTTTTTAGAAGCCTCCTCGGATCCGCCGCGATCGGAATCATGATTTGGAAAGAAGGCGTTTCTTGGAGGGGAAAAAACCGGCGCGTTCTCGTGCTGCGCGGCATGTTTGGTTTTGCGGCGTTATCCCTGCATTTTTACGCCATTTCCGAGCTCCACTTGGGGACGGCGGTCATGCTCAACTACACCGCGCCTATTTTTGTGGTCATTTTAGCCCGGATTCTGCTGCGTGAACGGACGCTTTGGATCGTCAAAGCCGCTATTTTATTTTCCTTTCTCGGCCTCTACCTGCTGGCGGCTCCCCAATTCGAGGCCAAGCCGATTCCGATTCTGCTGGGAATCTTGTCCGGTATTTTCGCTGCGGTCGCCTACGTTTTGATTCGCTTCAATGATGAAGATGAATCGCCCTACACGATTATCTTCTATTTCACGGCCATTTCCACGATCGGTTCCGTCCCGCTCCTGGCGCTTGGTTTTCACTGGCCGAATCTGAGTGAGTGGATTTTGCTGGCCGGCGTGACGGCCGGCGCCTTTTTCGGACAAGTCTGGCTGACGCGGTCCATCCAAAATGCTCCGGTCGCTTCCGTTTTGCCGTTTGCTTATCTGACACCCGTTTTTGCGGCGGTCGCGGGAGTTTTATTTTGGAAGGAATACTTAGATTTTCAAGCCATGCTGGGCGGGGGAATTATCATTTTGAGCGGCGTCACCATCTACCTGTTCCGCAAACGGACCGTTTTCATCCCCATCGAAGAATAGTCGCCGTATCAAATAAAGAAAATGGCGTATTTTGCATAAGGCGCCAATGAAGCCGCCATATCAAACGTTCCGCCGACTAAATCCGAAATCGTCCGAAACGTTCCGGTGAAAACACCGCCCACCGTTCCCACCACCGGCGGTCCGTAAAGCGTTCCCTGCAAAAGATGGTAGGGGATTTGAAAAGGCGCCGCAAAAACGGGTGTCAGATAAGCAAACGGCAAAACGGAAGCGACCGGAGCATTTTGGATGGACCGCGTCAGCCAGACTTGTCCGAAAAAGGCGCCGGCCGTCACGCCGCCCAGCAAAATCCACTCACTCAGATTCGGCCAGTGAAAACCAAGCCCCAGGAGCGGGACGGAAC
>JACQQT010000069.1 GCA_016206815.1 Candidatus Omnitrophota bacterium
CTTGAATTCCGTTTAAATAATTTCGTTACACTTCTTACAGACACGCTGTTTCGTTCCGTCGGATAAAAATTGAAAACCGATGCGCGTCGGCTTGGAACAGCGCGGACAAATCAACTGAATATTGGAGCGATGCAGTTTTCCTTCCATCTGGGTAATGCCGCCCTTCGGATTTTGTTGACTGGGCCGCGTGTACACTTTCAAATAATTAAGGCCCTCTGCGATCACCCGGTTTTCCGCCGGAATAACACGGAGAATCTTGGCTTTCTTCCCCCGCTCTTTTCCCGTCAAAACCGTGATCAAATCCCCTTTTTTCAAATGCACCTTTTCCATGTCAAACAACCTCCGGCGCCAACGACACGATCTTTGCAAAATTTAAGTCTCGAAGCTCTCTGGCCACCGGCCCAAAGATCCTGGTTCCGCGCGGATTTTGTTGATTATCAATAATCACAATGGCATTCGAATTAAACCGGACCAGCGAACCGTCCGGCCGCTTAATCGGGTTCCGAGTCCTGACAACCACCGCCTTCACAACCTCTCCTGCTTTGACGATCCCGTCCGGAACTGCTTCCTTAACAGAACCGGTGATGATATCGCCAACCTCAGCCGTTCTGCTGCTTCTACGGTTTAACACCCCGATCATCGCCACCCGCTTTGCGCCGGTGTTATCTGCAATTTCCAAAATTGAACGCATCTGAATCATGAAATCAACTCCAACCAAAAATGTTACGAAGCCAATACTTCGATCACCTGCCAGCATTTTGTTTTCGAAATCGGCCTGGTTTCTCGAATCCGGACCTTGTCGCCGACTTTCGCCTTCTTCTGGGCATCATGAACCACATACTTCTTACGCCACCTCACCACTTTCCGATAGACCGGATGCTGGACCAGCCGAGTCACTTGGACAATGGCAGTTTTTTCCATTTTGCTGCTTAAAACCGTGCCGGTTAATTCCTTCCGATGCCGTTCAGCCATTTTTTTTGAGTTCCATTTCTCGTTTTACGGTTAACACTTTTGCCAAATCCCGCCGGGCTTGCGTTAGCTTTGTCAAATCTTCCAACTTAGCCAGCTTAGCCTGAAGCCTCAGTTGAAACATTTCTTTCCTGAGCCCTTCGGCCTTTTCATCGAGCTCGTCTACTGAAAGTGACCGCAGATCTTTCGCTTTTAAAACTGCCATGGTTACACTCCTGAGCGCCTCACAAACCGGGTCGCAAAAGGAAGTTTGTGAGCACAAAGTCTCAGCGCGGAACGTGCCAATGCTTCCGGCACTCCGCCCATTTCAAACAGGATCCGGCCCGGTTTCACAACCGCCACGTAATACTCCGGCGCTCCCTTGCCTTTTCCCATACGGGTTTCCGCCGGTTTCTTCGTATAAGACTTATCCGGAAAAATTCGAAGCCACACTTTGCCGCCGCGTTTCACATGCCGGGTCAAGGCAACGCGCGCTGCTTCCAACTGGATGGCCGTCATCCAGCCGTGGCCAATGGCCTTCAAACCAAACTCGCCGAAATTGACCTCGCTTCCGCTGGAAGCAATTCCCCTCATCTTTCCGCGATGCTGCTTTCTAAATTTGACCCGCTTAGGCATTAACGGCATGTCTCGTCCTTAACGATTCAATGAGTATCTGTTGAACTTTGCTTTGTCGGTTCCGTCTCGGTCGCCTGTGAAGAAATTTCGGGAGAACCGGCCGAAACTTCCTTGCGGATCGCTTCCTTCTGATATTTTCCGGTAACCAACAACCTATCCTGCTCCGCTTGCTTTGCGCGTTCTGCTTCTTCTTTCTTTACCAAAACTTCGCCGTGATAAAGCCACGTTTTAACGCCAATGGTACCGTAGGTGGTAAACGCTTCGGAAAATCCGTAGGTCACATCGGCACGAAATGTGTTGAGCGGAACCTTGCCTTCCTTGTATCCTTCCGTTCGCGCAATCTCAGAACCGCCCAGACGGCCTTTGCACATGATTTTGATTCCGCCTGCGCCCTTTGCCATGGCGCTCGCCACCGCTTTTTTCATCGCTTTTCTAAAAGCGACGCGTTTCTCAAGCTGCAACGCAACGTTTTCGGCCACAAGCTGTGCGTTGGTTTGAGGCACTTCGACCTCTTTGATATCCAGAAACACTTCACTCGCGGTCAAATTTGAGACCTCGTCACGGATTCGGTTGATTTCTTGTCCGCCGCGACCGATGATCAGTCCCGGCCGCGCCGTGTAGATCCAAATGCGAATCTTACCGGCGGAACGCTCAATGGTAATATCCGCAACACCCGCCATCCGCAACTTGGTTTTAAGGTACTTGCGGATTTTCAAATCCTCATGAAGCAAACGGCTGTAGTCTTTTGTTGCAAACCATTTTGCTCTCCAATCTTTAATATAACCGAGCCTTAATCCGTATGGATGTGCCTTTTGCCCCACAATTCGCTCCTGTTAACCTGCTGCTCCGGCAGCTTGTTTCGTTTTCTTTCCACTCTTCAGAATTTTTAATCCCTTTGCCTTGGTTTCACCGGCCTCGATTTTGCCTTTTGAAACCGCAATTTCCCGCTCTCCCAAAACAACGGATAAATGCGTCATCCTTTTCAAAATCACATCTGCGCGCCCCATGGACCGGGACATATAACGTTTTAAAACCGGTCCCCCGTCCGCTTTGATTTCCTTTACAAACAACCGAGCCTCATCCATTTTTTTCACTTTTGCATTCGCGTGCGCACTTTTCAGCGTCTTAACCGCTAATTGCGCGCCTTTTTTATTTAAATGCTCCAAAATGGAAAACGCCTGCGCCACCGGTTTGTAACGGACCGTATTGATCACCAATCGCATTTTCCTGGGTGAAATTCTTAAATATCGAGTAATGGCTTTTGCTTCCATAAGTGACGATTATGTCTTGGCTTGTACCGCCATGGCTTTTGCTTTATCTTGAGCGGTGCTGTGTTTCTTAAAGAGACGCGTCGGAGAAAATTCCCCCAACTTATGTCCCACCATATTTTCGGTCACGAAAACGTTATGAAACGTACGACCATTGTGAATCGCAAACGTCAGACCCACAAATTCCGGCGTAATCGTAGAACGCCGAGACCAGGTTTTAATGGGTTTTCGGTCTCTTGCTTTTTGTGCTTTCTGGACTTTGATCAAAAGATGATCGTCTACGAAAGCTCCTTTTTCAGATGACCTGCTCACAGCACTAAGCCCTCCTGTCCTTCACAATGTAACGCTTTGACGGTTTGCTGCGTTTCCTTGTCTTGAAACCCTTGGCCAGTTGACCCCAAGGACTTACGGGATGACGTCCTCCGGATGACTTGCCTTCACCGCCCCCAAGCGGATGATCCACCGGATTCATGGAAACACCGCGATTATTCGGACGCACGCCCAACCACCGTTTGCGGCCCGCTTTACCATACGTCATATTTTCATGATCAATATTAGAACATTGCCCTACCGTCGCGTAAGCACTCAATGCAATCATGCGAACTTCTCCGGACGGAAGTTTCAAGTGAGCAAATTCATTCTCCTTTGACATAATGCGCGCCAAACCGCCTGCCGAACGAACCAGTTTGCCGCCTCGGCCGGGTTCCAATTCAATGTTATGCACCGGTGTTCCTTCTGGAATATTTCTGAGCGGAAGATGATTCCCAACCTTTACCTCTGCGGTTTCACCGCTTGAAATTCTCTCGCCGACGGTCAAACCGTCCGGAGCCAGAATGTATGCTTTCTCACCGTCCGCATACTCAATCAATGCAATCCGGCTGGTGCGATTTGGATCATATTCAATGGTTTTTACGATCGCCTCTACGTCATGTTTGGGCCGTCTAAAATCCACCAGCCTCAAACGACGCTTGTGGCCGCCGCCTCGATGGTACGAGGTAATATGTCCGTACAAATTGCGGCCGCCCGTCCGTTTTTTAATCTCAGTCAGCGGACGATAAGGTTTGTCGGCCGTAATCTCAGAAAAATCTGAGACACTGCCAAAGCGCCTGGTCGGAGTCGTCGGTTTAAATTTAACAAGCGGCATCTCTAAATATCCTTATTGAAGTTCAATCTTATGACCTTCTTTTAAAGTCACAACGGCTTTTTTCCAATCCGCCGTTTTCCCGGGCTGAAAGCGTACGCGCTTCCACTTCCCGCCAAACATCATCGTATTGACTTTCGCGACCTTCACATTGAAAATGCGTTCCACCGCTTCGCGAATCTCGTGTTTCTTCGCATGTTTATCAACCCGAAAAAAATATTTTCGAATCTTCTCCTGATGCGTTCCCTTCTCGGTAATCAACGGCTCGCGAATGACATCGTAAACATTCATGACTTTGCCGCTTTCTTTGGAACGGGAGCTTCTTTGGGTGTGCTCAATGCGCGTTTTTCAATCACGGGAAGCGCGTCCTTTTCAATCAGCAGTTTCTTCCGCCGTTGAATATGGTAAGCGTTCACATCACGCGCTAATTTAATCGAAAACAATTCTTTCAAATTTCGAGAAGCGCGCTTCAATTTCTCATCCACCGAATTCACCACAAAAAGCGTCCGTGAATCATTCAACTTCAACGCTTTGATGATCCCCACTAATTCTTTTGTTTTCGGTTCTTTTAAATCGGCGTCCTCCAAAAAGAGCAAATTGCTCTCTTTATTTTTGAGGCTCAGCGCCGAAACCAAAGCAGCCCGTTTCATACTGCTTGGAAGATCCGTATCGTAGCTTCTCGGATGCGGACCAAAGGTGGTTCCGCCTCCCCTCCAAAGGGGAGAACGGCGCGAACCGTGCCTGGCGCGCCCCGTTCCCTTCTGACGCCAAGGTTTCTTCCCGCCTCCCCGAACTTCCCCGCGCTCCTTCGTATCATGTGTTCCGCGCCGCTGATTGCCGGCATAAGCCGTCAAAACAAGCCCGAGCAGACGGTGATTCACAGGAGCCTGAAACACAGCTTGATTGAGCTCGACTTCTCCTGAGTGCTTTCCGTCTTTTTGATAAACGTTTCCTTTTAACATAAAATTATTTCTTTTTAGCGGCTGCGGCAGCCGGTTTCTTCTTCGCTTCAACCGCTTTCTTCACTTTTGAGACAGGCATCTTCTTTTCAGGAATCTTCAACTCTTCTAAACCATCTCCGGGAAACCGCCACTTCCGAGGACGGCGTTTCTTTTTAGCTTCCCGGATCATCAAGTAACCGTTCTGAAACCCAGGCACGGCTCCGCGCACTGCCATCAGATGATTTTCCACATCGATTTTCTCCACACGCAGATTTTGAACCGTGGTCCGCTCGTTTCCCATTTGTCCCGGCATCCTC
>JACQQT010000071.1 GCA_016206815.1 Candidatus Omnitrophota bacterium
AATTCGGTTTCGTAGGCTTCGTAAATTTTCTCTAAATCCGCATATTTCAGCTCAAATTCCGGAAACCGTTCCTGAAGAGAGCTGAGACGTCTTTTGAACTCTTGGGGAGAAATGAGGTATTCTTTCAGTTCAACGATCATTTTCCCGAGCAAATCCAAAAATCCGGGCTGAGCAACGGCATCCTTGAAATATAGAAATTCATTCGACATCAGGATCTCTTTCAAAACAATGCGGCGGGTCACATCCGTTGCAAATTCAATTCCTCCCAATTTCAAAAACTCCCGGAGGGCCCGATCAAACGTGGTAATGCGTCTTTGGAAAAAGCCGCCCAGGTCCCGCCTCAGGATCAGATCCATCGTACGGGTGCGGTGTTCGGCAGTGGGAAGGATCAACAGGAGATCATCAGACAGAGGATCCCGAATCCCGGTACCAGGTACGGCCGGGACAGGTTCTGTACCATTTCTTTCGAGAACCTGTCCCGCAGCGTACCTGGTACCGATTTCCTGCTGGAAAGCTTCGATGGAATGCTGCGTTTTCCCGCAACCGGCGGGACCCGCCAAAAGTATCAGATTCGGTTTGGATTTTGGAATCACGACCCACGATAAGTTGCAAATGAACTTTCGGTCTCCCAAAGCGTCACTTGCTGAACCGGCAAATCTTTGGACCGAACGTAATCATAAATTAATTTGGCGATGGCTTCGGCGGTAGGATTTTCGCCGAGAAGATAAAACCGCTCTTTTTTTTCTTTTAAAACCGGAACCAAAGGATCGTCCTTGCGAAGGAGCATCGTATGATCCAGGGTCCGGTCGATCCATTCCTTAATGGCGCTCCGAATGTGGCTGAAGTCAACCACCATTCCTTTCTGATCCAGATGTTCGCGTTCAAGCTCCACCTGAACTTTTCCGTTATGCCCATGGAGATGGCGGCACGGGCCGTCATAATCCATCAGCCGGTGCCCATAGCAAAAGTAAATTTCTTTCGTCACGGTATACATTTAATCAAAAAAAGACCCGATCGCCCAACCCAACGCGGCGCTTCCCAATGCAACCACCAAAAACTCAAACCCGCCGCGCGAAATGGACTTCCGGGCCAGGTAATTTTTGAACGCGCCTACCAGAAAAAGGCTCGAACCGGCGGCGGCCACCGAAGCCAAAAATGCAAACTGACCTTTTAAGAAAACATACGGCAAAATGGGAATGAAGGCGCCCATCATAAATGAAAGATACATCACAACGGCTCCCCGAAACGGATTTTCCAGATTGGCAGAACCAATCCCCAACACTTTCTCTTGAAAGGTCCTGATGAAAACAGACTTTTGTTTTGCGAATACGCGAACGACCCGGTAAGCATTTTCCCGGGAAAGCCCTTCTTCTGCCAGAGCTTCCAGCAATCCCTCCTGTGCCCGATGAGGTTCGTTTTGAACGAATTCCTGCTGATCGCGGAGTTCTTTTTCAAAAATTTCCTTCTGCGCTTTTGAAGAGAGGTACGAACCCGTCGCCATCGAAAGCGCGCCGGTAAACGCGGCGGCGAAACCCGAAATGATCACCACTTGCTGATTCTGAGTCGCTTGATAGACGCCGGCGAGCAAGCCGACCGTACTGATCAAAGCATCCTGAATTCCAAATACAAATTCACGGATTTTGCTTTTCAATTCGACGGTTTTCTTTTTGCTTTCGAGTGAATTTCCCATTGTTCGTTGGACTTTCAAAACCGATTGGACAGATCCCCCGTTTCCTCGCCGGGCTTCCAATCCGCGGGACAAAGTTTTTGCGTCTGGAGCGCCTTCAAAACGCGGAGTGTTTCTTCCACGCTTCTGCCGACATTGACGTGATAGACCACCGCATAACGGATGAGTTGTTTCGAGTCGATAATGAAACTGGCACGATTTGCAACCTTCTCCTCGGAATTGAACACTCCATAGGCCTCGCACAGCTTGCGGTCGGGATCGCTCAATAACGGGTACTTCAACCCGCCCAGCTCTTGAATCCACGATTGATGCGTCTCGATAGAATCAACGCTGATGCCGGCCACCTCACAGTTCAATTGTTTAAACTCGCCAACGGTTTCATGAAACGCTTTTATTTCGGTCGGACAAATAAACGTGAAGTCTTTAGGGTAGAAAAAAAGAACGAGCCATCCGGACCTAAACGATTTGAGCGAAAACTTTTCCGGCTTTCCGTTTGCAACTCCTAAAACCGAAAAGTCAGGTGCCCGGTCTCCAACTGTTTTCATAGCCGTATTATACAAAAGGAATCCCCTCAGGTAAAACAAATCAGTTCGAACGGGTTTGTCCCACTTTAGGCAGTGAAATTTGGATGTATCTCCGCACCGTTCGTTCCGCCCCGGCGAGGCGGAACTCACTCGCACACTTCGGCTTCGCTCGCCCTTGAAGGTTGCTGGCAACCTTCAAGGACTCCGTGCCCGCTCCGCCTCGTGAGCGTGCTTCGATACACCAAATTTCACTGCTTTTTCAGGGTACGCTCGCGGAACAGTCACGCTTGCCAATTTACGGTGTTTCCCGATATACTACGCCGCTATGGGAAAAACCCTGTTCGAAAAAATATGGGATCGACACGTCGTCACCCCCTTAAAAGACGGGACCGTCCTCCTTTATATCGACCGCCACCTCGTCCACGAGGTGACAAGCCCTCAGGCGTTTGAAGGATTGCGCCTCGCCGGCGCAAAAGTCAGGCGGCCGGAATTGACCTTCGCCACCATGGACCACAATGTGCCGACCGTCAACCGAATGAATATCCAAGACCAGATTTCGCGCGCCCAGATTGAAGCGTTGACCCAAAACTGCAAAGAATTCGGCATCACCCTGTATGATTTAAAGAGCGACCGTCAAGGCATTGTCCATATCATCGGTCCGGAATTAGGAATCACCCTTCCGGGAACCACGATTGTTTGCGGCGATTCACACACTTCAACGCACGGGGCTTTCGGAACGCTTGCTTTCGGAATCGGAACCTCTGAGGTAGAACACGTACTCGCAACTCAATGCCTGCGTCAAAGCCGCCCGAAAACTTTTAAGGTCGAGTTCACCGGAAACTTAAAACCCCGGGTGACCGCTAAAGACATGATTTTGAAACTGATCGGAACCATCGGAACCGCGGGCGGAACCGGCTACGTGCTGGAATATTGCGGTGAGGCCATCCGGAAACTATCGATGGAAGCGCGGATGACCATCTGCAACATGAGCATTGAAGCCGGCGCGCGGGCGGGCATGATGGCGCCGGATGAGATTACGTTTCAATATATTGCCGAAGGAAAACGACCGTATGCGCCGAAGGGAAAAGATTTTGATGATTCCCTAAAACTTTGGAAATCCCTCACGACCGATCCGGACGCTCGTTACGACAGAACGATTTCGATCAATACTTCAGACATTGCGCCGCAAGTGACTTGGGGAACCAATCCGGGGATGGTGGTCGATGTCACCGGCCGCGTCCCGAAAGCAAATGAAGTCGCCGGCTACAATGCTAAAGATGTCGAGCAAGCGCTCGAATACATGGGGCTTCAGCCTGGAACGCCGATCACGGACATTAAAGTGGATACGGTATTCATCGGCAGCTGCACCAACGCACGCATTGAAGATTTAAGAAATGCGGCGAAAATTTTCAAAGGGCGGAAGATCTCAAAAAGCGTCCGCGTGCTGGTGGTTCCCGGCTCAGAAAGAGTCCGCAAACAAGCGGAAGCCGAAGGTTTGCATTCCATCTTTAAAGCTGTCGGTTGTGAGTGGCGGCAGTCGGGCTGCAGTATGTGCTTGGGGATGAACCCCGATCAACTGAAACCCGGCGAACGATGCGCTTCGACCTCCAACCGAAATTTCGAAGGCCGTCAAGGCAAAGGCGGGCGGACTCATCTCGTGAGTCCGGAAATGGCGGCCGCCTGCGCCATCGAGGGACACTTTGTGGACATTAGGAGTTGGTCATGACGAAAGGGGCATCTCGTGGAAGCGTTTAAAAGCCATCGCGGGTTAATCGCAACCCTGGATCGGGCCAATGTGGACACCGATCAAATCATTCCAAAACAGTTCCTGAAATCGATCCAGCGGACGGGTTTCGAGAAAAACTTATTCTACGACTGGCGGTATCTTGCCGACGGAAAACCGAATCCGGATTTCGAATTGAATGCCAAACGCTTTCACGGCGCTTCGATTCTGGTCACGCGCAATAATTTCGGATGCGGCTCAAGCCGCGAGCACGCGGTATGGGCGATCCAGCAATACGGCTTTAAGGCCGTCGTCGCGCCCCGGCAAAAACGGGGGGATGCGGTCGTTCCCGCTTTCGCCGACATTTTTCGGAACAACTGCACTAAAAATGGCGTGTTAACCGTTGAGTTAACAGATGCGGAGGTAGAAGAAATTTTCCAAATGACCGGCCGGTATCAGGGATTGGAAGCAACCGTTCACCTGGAAGAACAACGCCTCACGCTTCATACCGCCGAGGAAATTTCATTTCACTTCGAAATTGATCCTGCCGTGAAAGAACATCTGGTTCGAGGGCTGGATGAAATCCGTCAGACGCTTCAAGATGAGGAAACCATCAAACGTTTTGAAGCGCAGCACAACTTCCAACGGTTTTCCTAAAATAAAGAGGCGTTACTGCTGGCCGAGACCTAAGGGTCTGGTTTCACAATAACGCCTCTGATTTGTCCGAAATTAAAATCCCGCGAAATAATTACTGCTTTTTCACGTTCGTGGCTTGCTCGCCTTTCGGACCGCGGGTAATTTCAAACTCTACGGATTCGCCTTCACGTAACGTTTTAAACCCATCGCCCAAAATCGCTGAATGGTGCACAAACACATCTTTGCCACCTTCGACTGCGATAAATCCATAACCTTTTTGGTCGTTAAACCACTTCACTGTACCTTTTGCCATTCTAGTTTTTCTCCTGTGTTAATACTTCTACTTCATTTTCTTGTCTTCATTCCCCACATTCAGCGAACCTCCATCCGATGGTCTTCCAAATTCAGGGGGCTTTATTGTACTCACCTATAAAGCCAAAGTAAATAAAATAGTGTACGGCTCACATGGGACGTCGAACTGCCCCTTATATCGGAAAATAAAGCCGGGACCTTGAGTTTTTCATCTTTCCCCTGGATCATCCGTCCGTTGGTTAGCCCAACCAAGGAGTCATCTGCCGATAGAAGGGCGGCCCGAGAATACAAACTCCCACCCCGAGCGCGCCGACCGCGGCAATCAAGACTGCCGAGGCGGCAATATCTTTTGCCCGCTTCACCGTCTTTGAGTAACGCTGGCCGACCACCAAGTTGGCCATCATTTCAAGAACCGTATTGAATGCCTCCGCCACCCAAACCATGGCAACGGCCATGATGACAAGTGAAAATCCCGCTGGATCGACCTTCAGCCACCATGCAAATCCAAGCGCCAGAACACTCGCAAGCGCATGAATCCATGCATTGTGCTCGGTAAGAAACATATCCCTTAAGCCCGCGAAAGCATGGGTAAAGCTTTTCGCGCGCAATGCGAATGAAAACGGACTTTGCTGCTTGCTCATCACAGGATTTCTCTCAGACGTTCGGCGGGACGAGCCAGAATTGCCTTTGCGCCTTTTTCAACAATCGGCCGTTCGATCAAATCCGGATGTTTTACCATGAAGTCAATGATTTGTTCTTCCGAGAGTTTTTTCCCGGAAAGTTTGAGCTCTTGATAGACCGGTTCTTTCTTC
The DNA here is from genome assembly GCA_016206815.1 of Candidatus Omnitrophota bacterium. Taxonomy (GTDB): domain Bacteria; phylum Omnitrophota; class Omnitrophia; order Omnitrophales; family Danuiimicrobiaceae; genus 01-FULL-45-10b. Next base: position 5,695 of record JACQQT010000071.1, read on the forward strand.
CGCAAAAGTTCCGAAGCCGGAATACCCATTTTTTTAAGCAGCTCTTTAAGCTTCGCCCTGGGAATCGGGTCTAGATAATAATCGACTGCGTCAAAATCCACACCCTTCTCTTTCAATGCGGCATAAACCTGCCGGCAGGTCGTGCACGTCGGTTTTTGATAAATCGTCAGTTTCTCCACGAACAATCCTTTTAATTTCCGCTGATAAAAATCGTCTTGGTTCCGCGAATCACACGTGAGGCATCCTGCCCAACCCCTCGAATCGTTTCGCCGCAACCCGAAACAAATAAAAGAACCGCTCCTAAAAGACAAATCACGCTCAATAACTTTCTTTTCGCCATGTCTTCTTCCTTTCTATTCACACCACTTGATGGAACACCCCATGGAAGGATATTGCTTTCCCGCGACAGGTTTTGCGGAAACCAAACTTTGAATCGCTTCCCTCAGTTCTTGTTTTTTCACTTTGCTTTCTTCTTTCCAATTGTCGTCTAATCGACCATGATAGACCAACTTGTGCGATGAGTCAAAAAGGTAAAGATCGGGCGTGCACTGTGCCTGAAAGGCGCGGGCAGTCTCTTGTGTTTCATCCACCAAATACGGAAACCGGATGCCCCACTCCGTCATTTTTTCCTTCATCCGCTCCGGCGCATCTTCCGGATAGCCGGGATGGATATTCGGATTGATTCCGACGGTCCGGACTCCCCATTTTTCAGCCTCATCGGCCAGCCGGATTAAACGCGGCCAAACCGCCTGTGCATACGGACAATGGTTGCAAGTAAAAGCAACCAAAAGACCTTTGGGACCATAGACTTGGTCGCTTTTAAAAACACGGCCATGAGGATCTTTGAGTTCAAAAGCGGGCATGGCGGTCCCCGAAGCAATTTTGACCGATTCGACTAAAGCCATTTCAATTCCTCCGTATGATGAAAAACAACGCTGTGTTCCATCAATCTTCCGTTTTGGTACGTAAATTTTGCGGAAAAAAACTTTCCTTCATCCAGCCATTTCAAAAAAATCGGATCCCCTTCCCATAAGTTCAACCCGCTCAGCTTGGCATCATCGACCCACTCCAGCTCGCCTTCTTCGGAATGAACAAGCTCGCCTGAGAATTCATGCACCACAAACACATACACATACCAGTCCTCTTCATCCTTAAAAGCAGGAAACGTGATGATTCCTCTCAAAGAAGGATTTCGAACGGTCAAACCGCTTTCTTCTTTGACCTCCCGAATCACGCATTCCTCAGGCGTCTCGCCTAAATGGATTTTGCCGCCCAGCCCGTTCCACTTTCCTTCATGGATGTCGTCCCGGCGCCTCGCGCGATGCATCATCAAAGTTTTGCCGTCTTGTTTGAGGTAACAAAGGGTGGCTAATTTCATAGGAGTTGCAGAAGAAGTCCCGGATCAGCTCGCTTTTTTTGTAAACAACCGTTCACGATCTGAAATTAAAAAATGAAGAACCAGGATACCGGCCAGAAAAAGAATCCAGGCAAGAACGCCGCGGCGGGCATCCCCTTCCAACCCGAAGAGGTAAGAATTGGCGGGTTCTGTCGCATACATCATTTTCATTTTCCGGAAGAATATTTTCGCAAACACGAGCCCCGAATGAATTCCGATCGGAAGAAACAAATTGCCGGACTTCAGATACGCCATACACAAAAGAATATTCAAACTGAAGAGCCCGCCGGCCAGCATCATCTGGCGGGGTTCGGTCAAGAAACTGAGCGGGTTCGCCAGATCATGAAACACCACAAAAATAAGCCCCGTCACGACAACCGCAATCCACTTGGGGAGATCTTTGAGCAGGGTCTGAAGAAAGAAACCGCGGAATAAAATTTCCTCGGTCAGCGCGATCGTGAAAGCGCTGAAAGCAACCAAAAATGCGACGATCATCCTTTCGAAACCGGGGCGGTATTTGAACTCCACAATCCCAAAAGCTTTCATTAAAAGCGAGTAACCGACAAAAGCAATGACCCCTGCGAGCCAGCCTCTCGAAAGGAGTGAAACCCAACCCGGGTAGGGCCTCAAACCAAGTTGGAGAAAACCTTCGCGGTTCACATATTTCTGGAATAGAAAAACGAGGAAAACGAAGAGGAGATAAAACGCCGCCTGGCCGATGCCGTGGTGAAGCAAAAGGCCGGGGTCTTTTTGGAAAACCAATTGAATGACGAAATGGATCAGGAGCAAAGCGGCGGAAAAAACAAGGATAAACGCAAGAATCTTATTAAAGGACTTCATAATAGCGGCATATTATACCGGCAAAGGGCGGCTCAAGGAACAGGAAAAAATGTCCTGGAGATTGAACACTTTTACTCTCCACATCTGTAGCGAAGGTTTAAACCTTCGCTACAACAAAAAAGGGGACAGACTATAGTCTGTCCCCTTTTTTGTCCGCTTTTCTTAAGCCGGCGAAAACCGCGAACAAGTAAAACCAATACACGCACACCTCGACGAGCGAGGGATTGCCGTTGTAACCGAACAGCGCTTTTAAAAATGACCCGAGAC
>JACQQT010000070.1 GCA_016206815.1 Candidatus Omnitrophota bacterium
GGCCCCACCAAAACCGGCCTTCCTAACCGTTTGAATTCACCCAACCGTTCCAGAATTTCTAAATTTTGTTCGGCCGTTTTAGAAAACCCGATTCCCGGATCCAATACAATTTGATTTTGAGAAATTCCGTGCGATTCGGCAATCGCCATACTTTCGGAAAGCTCATGGCTGACGTCCTCGATTAAATCATTGTAGTCTGTCATAAGCTGCATGGTCTCGGGCGTACCGCGCCGATGCATGAGAACAACACCTGCCTTGAATTCTTTGATCACGGAAGCTATTTCAGGGTCCTGCCGAAGGCCGCTGACATCGTTGATGATGTGAACTCCATGTTCAAGTGCTTGCCTCGCTACAGCCGACTTTGTCGTATCCACCGAAATGGGCACATGGATTTGACCTTTGAGTTTGTCCAAAACCGGAAGTAAACGGCTTAATTCATCCTCATCGGACACCGGCTTCGCGCCGGGCCGCGTGGATTCGGCGCCCAGATCAAGAATATCCGCGCCGTCTTGAACCAAGCGATATGACTGCTCGAGCGCTACTTCGGGATTTAAAAAGCGCCCTCCATCATAGAAGGAATCCGGGGTCAAATTCAAAATCCCCATCATGAGTGGACGCTCAAAGGTGAGATTAAGGTTTCTTGCTTTCCAAAGCATTGGCTTGTCGCTACGTGATCCTGTAGGGAAAGGATCTAAGTACAGCTAAACTTTAGGATTTGATTCTTTAGATTCAACGACTTTTGGAACGTGGTTCAGTCCAATCAGTTCTTTAACTTCTTCACTCGAAAGCACTTCTTTTTCGAGGAGCCGATCGGAAAGTTTTTTAAGTTTGTCTCTATTCTTCTCGAGAACTGATTTGGCCCTCAGGTAACACTCATCCACAATTCGGCGGACTTCCTCATCAATCGCCACCGCGGTGCTTTCCGAATAATCTTTTTCCCGCATGAGATCCCGGCCTAAAAATACTTCATGATCTTTCCGCCCGAACGTCAGATGGCCGAGCCGTTTGCTCATTCCATATTCACAAACCATCCGCTGCGCATAATTCGTAGCCACCTCAAGATCGTTGTGCGCTCCGGTCGTAATCTGTTTAAAAATCAACTCTTCGGCCACCCGCCCTCCGAGAAGCACGGTGATTTTGTCCAACAGTTCTCCCTCACGAACCAAGTAACGATCCTCAAGGGGAAGATGAAGCGTATAACCCAACGCTGCGTGGCCGCGGGGAATAATCGAAACTTTGTGTAATTGATCCGTCGCTCCCATCACGAGCAGCGTTAGTAAAGCGTGGCCTGATTCGTGAACCGCGACGATTTCTTTTTCCTCTTTGGAAATGACGCGCGACTTGCGCTCAGGACCGGCCATAACACGTTCGATGGAAGCTTCCAGTTCTGACTGGTTCACTTCAGTTTTGTTATAACGCGCGGCAAGAAGCGCGGCTTCGTTGACCAAATTAGCGAGGTCAGCTCCCGAAAATCCAGGAGTCTGGCGCGCCAGTTTGATTAAATCGGCATCTTTTGCTAACTTTACGTTGCGCGTATGAATTTTTAAAATGGCTTCCCGGCCTTTCATATCGGGCCGATCTACCACAATCTGCCGGTCAAAACGGCCGGGCCGAAGAAGGGCCGGGTCAAGCACATCGGGCCGGTTGGTCGCCC
>JACQQT010000072.1 GCA_016206815.1 Candidatus Omnitrophota bacterium
CTTGATGGTCGGGGCGCACTGTGATTGAATTTCGTTCAATCACAGTACAGCCCGAGTACGGATCAAATAAAAGAATCTCGGGGCGAGAGGATTTGAACCTCCGATCTCACGGACCCGAACCGTGCGCGATACCAAGCTTCGCCACGCCCCGTAACTACAATAGAAATAAAACAATGCAAAGTAATGGGGAGCATTATATTGGCCCCTCTGGAAATTTCCATGTGTTTTCCAGAGGGGCCACCCTGAACGCCTTGAATGCTTTCGTTTGCTTCAAGGCGCTCAGGGTTACATCTGTAATCCCACGCACCGCACAACTTGTCTAAGAACACATGCGGTGCTGGGATGAGGGGTCGGAAAAGATGAATACATGCAGATACACGATTAAGGTTTCCGACCCCTCATTATATTGTTTTTCAGGGAGTTATTGAAGGAGATATTTAAAAGGAATCGCAAATTCAAATTTTGAGGTAATCGATCAAAGCGTGGCGATTCCGTTTGAAAGGACCTTCCCACAGCTCAAGTGTCTGTTCGGCCGGCGTTTTCCCGGTTTTTAAAATCTCTTCCTGAAGCGGTTTTAGGTAAATGGTTTCATCCAGCCCCGTTTCATCAGACAATCCCTGCCGCCTCAACCCCTTTTCACTGATCCGAACCAATTCGCGCGCAAGCTCAAGTACACGAACCCCCCGAATTTTTGCTCGAAGTCCCAGGCGTTCGATCTCTTGATGAAGTTTTTTGATTTCCTGTTCGCGAAAGCGCCTTAAGATTTTGCCTGCACTCTTGCGCGCCTCTTCATCGTACAGAAGTCCTTTCCAAAAAGCGCTGACGGAGGGGATTAAATGTCCGCGCTGGCCGTCCATTCCCCGAATTTCCATATATTGCTTGAACCGAACATCCGTGAAGATGGTGCTCAAAAGAAGCTCAAAATCGGACTGCGTCGGCTGATGCCCTTGGTAACCCTTCTCGATAAATCGGCGGAAGGTCAGATTGCGAGTCACGATCCATTTGCCTTCCCGAACCAAAAACATCATCGGAACGTCCAAGACATAATTCAAATAATCCTGAAACGTGCAGCGTTCACAAATTAAATTCAAGATTAATCCGGACCGCGTGGGATCCGTATAACGCCAAATATTCAGCCGTTCGCTCAGATAACCGCTCACCCTGCCCCGCGAGATCGCGCTATTGGCAAACATGGCGGAGGCAACGGGTGTGACGGCAAGCGCCAAACGCATTTTTTGAATCGCATCCTCTTCGTTTTCATAATCCAAATTGACTTGGTTGGTTGCGGTTCGTTTCATCATGTCGTGTGCTTTTTTGCCCTGCCGGCCCAGATGACGTGCCATAATTTGGTAGCGCTTTTTCGGAACCCAGGTCATTTCGTCTAAATCCGAAAAAGGGTGAATGCCTGAGGCGATCCACGCTACCGGCCCGAGAAACCGCGCAACCGTCTTGATCTGGAAAAAGAATTCGTCCAATTGCATCTTGACGTCATGAATGCTTTGAACCGGCGCTGCGCTTAACTCCAACTGGCCGCCGGGCTCCAACGAAATAGCCGTTCCCTCTTTTTGAAGTGCAATGACATGCCCGGTTTCGTAAACGGGTTCATACCCAAACTCGTAAGCCAGCTCATTTAAAACGGCTTCGATTCCGATGGTTCCGGAATAAGGCAGCGCTTCCCCGGTTTTGCTGTGAACCCCGAATAACTCACACTCAATCCCAACGCGCTCTTCCAGGCGGGGTTTTGCAAACATTTGAAAGTAACCGTGGAGGTCTTGAATGGTACGGATCGGTTTCACCAAGGTATCTTCTTGCAAGAAAGTACTCATCGTCTGGTTTTCCTGTATAATAGTTTTCATCATTCTAACCCAATTGCCATGAAACATAAAGCAAAACACGGCCGAACACTCCAAATCGCGTTCCTGATGGATGTTATGGAGAAAATTCTTTTCGATGAGGACACCTCCGTCTCCATCATGCGGGAGGCGGAGCGGCGCGGGCACCAAATCTATTATATCGAACCGGACGAGCTCTTTTGGCGCGGCCGTTCCGTTTACGCCGATGCCCGCCAAGTTTCAGTTGCGCAGGTGAGCGGTTTTCAAACCTTAAGAAGACGCTTATTGAACCTGAAAACTTGTGATGTGATTTTCAATCGAAAAGAACCCCCCTTCAATCTTGCCTACCTCTACCTGACCCAAATGCTCGAACTGCTAACGCCTGAAGCGTTTGTCATCAACTCACCGGAAGGCATCCGGGGGGCAAACGAAAAGCTTTACATCCTTGAATTCGACCGCTGGATTCCGCCCACATTGGTTTCGAACCGCCCTGAAAAAATCGAACGGTTTTGGCGCGAGAAAAAAACAGATCTGATTTTGAAACCCTTGGATCAAAAAGGCGGGGCGGGAATTGATCTATTAAAGCAGGATTCAAAACAAGCACGTCACATCCTAAAAGAAGCCACCGCCGACGGGACCCGATGGATCATGGCTCAAAAATTCCTGAAACAAAACCTGAAGGAGGGAGATAAGCGAATTCTTCTCCTGAACGGGAAGGTCCTTGGCCAATTTAGGAGAATTCCGAAAGCGGGAGAATTTCGATCCAATTTGTCGCTGGGCGGAAAATATGTCCGCACCCGTCTGACATCGGCGGATCGCAAACTGGTGCGGGCCATTGCCCCCAAACTGACGGCCGACGGCCTTTACTTTGTCGGCTTGGATGTGATTGACGGGAAGCTGATTGAAATTAATGTGACCAGTCCGGCCGGCATTCCGGAAATTAACGCACTTGAGGGGACACGCCTTGAAGTTCGGGTTGTGGATTTCCTGGAAAAGAAGGCTGGGAACCATTCACGGTAAGTGCGATTTTCTTGGACGGAACTTTAGTTTCGCTTTTCCTTCCGGGAACATAGCCCAGATGAATGAGGCTTCGTTCCATCACTTCCTTAAAAACAGGCGCGGCGACAGTCCCGCCGTAATAATAAGGGTGCGGGTCGTTGACGGAAACAATCATGGCCAGCATGGGCTCCTCAACCGGTGCAAATCCGATAAAGGACCCGACGAAATGGCGGTGAGAATAACCGCCGTTTGGATCCAGCTTTTGAGACGTGCCGGTTTTCCCTGCCACGCGAATGCCTTCAATTTTAGCACGGTCTCCTGTTCCCTCACTGACAACGCGTTCCAAGATGGAGGTCATGGTCTGAACCACTTCTGGTTTTAAAATGGGTTCTGAAACGACAGGCGTATTTTTTGAAATCGTCGCCCCGCCGGCATTTTGAATTTCGCTTAAGAGATAAGGTTTCACGACATGTCCGCCGTTGGCAATGACCGAAATCGCCCGAAGCATTTGAACGGCAGTGGCCGCCACTTCCTGTCCGAACGGAATGGACGTGATCGAAAACTTGGACCACTGGGAAGTCGGCCTTAAAATTCCTTTTACTTCGCCCGGAAAGTCAATCCCAGTTTCCTCGCCAAAACCGAATTTTTTAATATAACGATAAAGCCCTTCTTC
>JACQQT010000074.1 GCA_016206815.1 Candidatus Omnitrophota bacterium
ATCGGTTTTACGATTTGATAACCCAGCACCGGGTGTTCTTTCATCTTTTCGTACTCTGCGTGCGTAAAAGCGCCCGGTTTGAGCAGAATTTCATCCGGGATGCTGATCTTTCCGATATCGTGCAGCAAACCCGCATGTTCCACAATCCGGACATCATCTTCCGGAAAACCCATTTCTTGGGCCACCAAAGCCGAATAATGACCAACGCGGGCAGCGTGCCCCATCGTGTGAGGATCTTTCGCTTCCAGCGCATTGATTAAGGCCTTGGTCGCTTCGATATAGGCGCGCTTGGCCATCTCCGAAACATCAAAAAGTCTCTGACGAAATTGGTAGACCTTCTCGTCGTTGAATTTGAGATCCGGAATCTTTTTTGCGTATTCCTTGCTGATATTGCTGTACAGGTACACCCGGTTCCGGCCGTTTCCCTTGGCCCGGTAAAGCGCTTTGTCCGCATAAAAAAGAAGTGTTTCTTTCCGATCGGCGGGATCTTCCGGATAAGAGGCAATGCCGATGCTCACGGTCACCTTCACCGATAGCGAAGGAGCCGCCTGAAACAGCTGGTCCATCACCTTTTTCCGAAGACGTTCCGCTAACAAAGAAGCCCCTTGGTAGGCAATATGGGGCAGTAAGACTACAAACTCTTCACCGCCGTATCTCGCTACCGTATCGGCCTGCCGGAGATGCGCCGTAAAAAATTGACCCAGCTCTTTCAACACCCCATCCCCGACGAGATGGCCGTAGGTGTCGTTCACCGTTTTGAAATGATCAATGTCGATCATCAGACAGGAAAGCGGATAATGATAACGCGAGGCGCGGGCAAATTCTTCGGTCACTTTTTCTTGAAAAAAGCGGTGATTCAATAAACCCGTTAACTCATCTTTGATCGAAAGCTCGGCCAGCCTTTGATTCATCGAACTCAGCTGGACATTTTTTTCGGAAATCTCGGCCTGCAATTTCTTCTCACGTTCCTGGATCCGATAGCGTTCGTAGGCGCCCTCGATCACGCTGGGCAACTCGCGAAAAGAAGCTTCTGTTTTGACAATATAATCCACAAAACCGGACTTTAAAGCATTGACAGCCAACATCTCATCCCCCACGGACATCATCAACAAAACGGGGAAAGTAAAATTTCTCCGTTTGATTTCCGCTAATAGTTCGAGACCTGTTTTGTCGGGGAGCTGATAATCGGTTAACACAAGATCATAGCTTGCGGAGGAAAGCTTATCGATGGCCTCTGAAACGGTGGAAGCCAATTCTATCTTTGCCCGATGAGTCTCGGCCCAACGCGCCAAAGCGCCCCGGATGAGAACGGCATAGCCCTGATTGTTTTCCACGATCAAGACTCGATTTGGATTTATCCTCGCCATGTCAGAAATTTCCCGTCCTTTCCCGAATCAACCGATTATTTTCTTTACCGTTTCCACCAGTTCTTCCGAACCAAAAGGTTTTCTTAAATAACCGGCCACCTTCTGACTTTCGATAATATCGCGCACTCTCTCGCTTTGAAGCCCGGTCGCAACAACAATGGGGATCTTTTCCGCTCCCCGACTGCTGCGGATATTGAGATGAATCAGCGTGGTGAGTCCGTTCTGATCCGGCATTTCGATGTCCATGATAATGAGGTCGGGCCGGTATCTCGCGTCCAAAAACTTTAAGGCCTCATTCCCATTGGCTGCGCAAGAAACCAGATAGCCGGAAGCTGTCAGCCGCGTCCGTGTCAGCTCGGTATAATCGGGGTCATCATCGACCACGAGAATCTCTTTTTTATTTTTGTTCCGTATCATGTTCTGTCAGCGCCAATAACCGTGAAACACATTGGGTTAACTTTTCGGCATTCACCGGCTTGACAAAAAAATCGGCAGCCCCCTCTATCCGGGTCATATTTTCGATCATGGGCGCTTTGCCCGTCACCACAATAATGGGAATATCTTTCGTGGTAGACGGTTTTCCGGTTTCGATATCGATGGGTGATTTTAACCGCTTCAAGATGGTGAGTCCGTCCACGTCGGGCAGGAACACGTCCAAAATGATCAAGTCCGGAACAGCGGCTTGAATCAGCTCAACCGCTTTTTCTCCGCTGCTCGTTGAAAGAACGCGGCAGCCCAACGTTTCCAATCGTAACTTTGTTAATTGAAGCAACTCCAAATCGTCTTCCACGACAAAAACGGTTCCTTTGCTCATGTCTCCACTTTCTCCTGATTTGATGAAGCTTTTCCGCCAGGGTTTCCCTGAGTGATCGGTAATGAAATCATAAAGCGGCTCCCCTTGCCCATTTCACTCTCGGCCCGAATATCGCCTCCGTGAAGTTTGACAAACTCTTTGCAAATCGAAAGGCCCAGCCCGGCTCCGGAAATTCCTTTTGGCGCTGCCCCCTTTACCTGTTCGAAACGCTCGAAAATCCGGTCGAGATCTTCTTTCAAAACTCCGATGCCCGTATCCGAAACGGTAATCTGAATTCGTTCGCTAGAAATCGTCTCCGCCCGAACTCGGACCGTTCCATTTTCGGGCGTAAATTTAATGGCATTGCCCACCAAGTTCGTCAGCACCTGGATCATCCGGTCGGCATCGCAGGCTACCTTTGGAAACTCATCCAAAGGTTTGAAATCGAGCTTAATTTTTTTCTTCTCGGCAAGACTCTTTAACGAACCCAGCACCTCGTCGATCAAAATTTGAATATCAGCCGGTTCGATATGAAGACGCATTTTCCCGGCTTCCAACTTCGAAAAATCAAGAAGATCGTTAATCATCGAGGTGAGCCGGCCGATGCTGCGTTTTGCAATCTCTAAGATTTTCTTCCCATTTTCAGATTTTGTGTCGACCGCACCGTCCAAAACGAGCGCGATACTTTCCTGAACGGAGCTGAGCGGCGTGCGGATATCGTGGCTGACGGAAGCGATGAAATCGGATTTTAATTGATCGAGTTTCTTCAGTTCGCGGTTTGCCTTTTCAAGGGCAACGTTTTTCCCGCGGATTTCAAGCTCGTATTTGGCCTTCTCCTGTTCTGCCAAGTACCTCATAAAGGTTTCGTCCACCACGTGAGGCAGCACACTTAAATAAACGTCGTCTTTCACGATATAATTGTAGGCGCCGTCCTGCATGGCTTTCACGGCTGTTTTTTCATCTCCCATTCCCGTCATCATCACAAACGGAACGGAAAGGGATTTCGAATTCAGCCAAGTGAGAAGCTCCAAACCGTTCTTTCCCGGAAGATTGTAATCGGAAACAATTAAATGGACGGGGCTCGTCTCAATTGTTTGGACGGCCTCTTCTTCCGAACCGCATACTTCCACCTCGTACTGATAGGTTTTCGAAGTGAGAATCGCGCCTTTGGCAAGGGCCGCGTGATCGGGATTGTCTTCCACCAATAAAACGCGCAACGTAGACCGTGGGATCATCTCACCACCTGCTTTTTAATCGGTGCCGAATCGGGGGGCTCCACCGTATGAAGCCAATAATCTTTAATGCGTTTGAGCTTTGCGGTCAGGCTTTCAAAATCTTCAGACTTGCTGACAAAACCGCCGGCGCCCAGTTGATAAGCTTTTTCGATTTCTTCGCGGCGCGAAGAAGTGGTCAAGATGACAACCGGAATGCGTTTGAAAAGTTTAATTTCTTTTAATTTTTGAATCACCTCAAACCCATCCATCCCGGGCAGCTTCAGATCCAGCAAAATGAGATCGGGTCTCGATCCTTCGTCTGGAATCTCCCGAGACGCTTCGAGTGCTTTCATGCCGTCCGGATAATGAAGAACGGCACAATCCGCGCTTTCGATCCCGCGGCGAATCAGGAGGGCATGATCTTCGTTGTCTTCAATGATCCACACTTTTTTCATCAGCCGGCTCCGCTTGCGGGAGCGGTGAGTCCGCTCGCAGGTTTCAAACTTTGTTTGTCTGCTTTCGGCCATTCGATAAAAAATTGGCTCCCTTTTCCTTCTTCGGATTCCACCCACACTTTTCCCTGATTGAGCTCCACGATTTTTTTCACAATGCTCAACCCAATTCCGGTTCCCTCGACCCTCAATTGATTGGGAACGCGCTGAAAGATTTTGAAAATTTTCTCCTGAAACTCCTTCTTGATTCCGATCCCGTTATCTTTAATCCACACGGTCGCCAATTGAGAACCATTTTGTCCGGAACCGCCGATTTCGATTTGGGGCGCCTTGGGCGAGCCTATGTATTTGACCGCGTTGCTGATCAAATTCGTCAGGACTTGGGCCAATCTTTTCCTGGAAGCCCACAAAAGCGGCAAGTCATTGCCCACTTGAACTTGAATGTGCCGTTTGTCCATCTCGGGTTTCAATTCCTCCACGATTTCTTGAATCAGCAGTTTCGTATCGACCGCTTCCTTCTCATCCTCGATCCGCCCGACGCGGGAAAACTCTAAAAGATCAAGAATCAGCACATTCATTTGTTGGGCGTTGGCTTGGATCCGGTTGAAATAGTCAAGATGGGTGCCTTGAAGCGTGGCGGCTAATTCTTTCTTCAAAATGGAAGCGAATCCTTGGATGGAAACAATAGGGGCTTTCAAATCGTGGGAGATAATATGAATGAAATTTTCGACCTCTTTATTTTTCTCGGTTAATTCCTTATTCTTCGCCTGGATATCCTGCGTCCTCCACTCCACCTCTTTTTCGAGAAACGCTCTTCGCGTTTCCAGAGACCAGCTGAAAAGTCCCGCGGAAATCGAAAAAAGAGTCCCCATAATTAAAACTAATTTGCTTCCGATTTCTTGATCCAGCGGGCGGGCACCGTTGTAGTAAGCATCCCACAAGGCGACGGTAAAAAACATGCCGACAAAAAAGATGATGATGTGAAAGCGAAAAGGCCTTTTGTCCCGTTCGGCCGCACTCGACTTCGTCTGCTTCATGTACCCCTCAGGATTTGATCAAGCCGCCTTTTCCGCTTCATTGATGAAGAACGACGGACGCTGATAAAGGGTTACGTTTCGGTTCCTTTTACTCTGCTTAAAAGATACCTGATGGGAATGGCTTTTTCAAATAAGGCGGGGTTTTTAAGAATTTTTATTTAAAGGGGGCGAAAAGGGGCTTGCCGGAGGCCTTCATCCA
>JACQQT010000073.1 GCA_016206815.1 Candidatus Omnitrophota bacterium
CAGTTTTAATGTCGGCCCCACCCTTCTTTCCTGGCTTGAGAAAAAATGTCCAAGCGCGTATCAGGCCATTATCAAAGCGGATCAAAAAAGCTGTTTGGAGCACGGCGGTCACGGAAACGCACTTGCCCAAGTTTATAATCATATGATCATGCCTCTTGCACATCTTCGCGATCAGGTTACGCAGGTGAAATGGGGAATTCAGGAATTCAAGTACCGCTACGCGAGAAATCCTGAAGGGATGTGGCTTCCAGAGACGGCTTGCAATGAAGATACGCTTGAGGTTCTGGCGAACGAAGGAATCAAATTTACCGTTCTTGCTCCTCAGCAGGCGGAGAGGGTTAAGAATTTAAGGGACAGAAGCTGGCACGATGTTTCGTCCGGCATCATCGATCCTAGGTTTCCTTACCGATTGTTTATTAAGGGCAATCCTGACAAGTTCATCGATCTTTTCTTCTATGACGGGTCGATTGCCCGGGAGCTTTCGTTTGGCAGTCTTGCGTTCGAGGCTAAGTATTTCGCGGATGCCTTAGATCATGCACGCGCCAAAACCGAAACGCGCGCCCAGCTCATTCATGTGGCTACGGATGGGGAAACATTCGGTCATCACAAAGCGTTTGGGGAAAGAGCGTTGGCGTACTTGTTAAATGTAGAGGCGCCCAAGCGGGGATATCGAATTGTGAATTACGGGGAATTTTTGGAGTCTCATCCGCCCCGGTTTGAAGTTCATATTAAGAAAGGCGAAGATGGCGACGGTACATCCTGGAGTTGTGCCCACGGAGTAAAAAGATGGAAGGGACATTGCGGCTGTCACACAGGAGGTCCTGCCGGGTGGAATCAACGCTGGCGGAAGCCTTTAAGGGAATCACTCAATTGGCTGCGCGATGAGCTCGTGAAGATTTATGAATTGTACGGCGCGAAGTATCTCAAAGATGTTTGGGCGGCGCGCAATAACTATATTCAAATGATTCTCAACCGATCGGACAAAACTCAATGGGAATTTTTTGAGCGGCATGCGACGAGGCAGTTAACGCACGAGGAAGTAGATTTGAGCTTAAAACTTCTTGATATGCAGCATTACGCGATGCTCATGTATACGAGCTGCGGCTGGTTTTTTAACGATATTTCCGGAATCGAAACCGTCCAGATTCTGCGTTATGCCGCACGGGCGATCGAATTAACTCAGCAAGTCACGGGGAAATCTTTCGAAGAAGAATTTGCCATGCATCTGACCAAAGCCAAGAGCAATGTCCACGAATTCAAAACCGGCCAAGGGGTTTACAAAAAACTAGTCAAACCTATTCGTACCCGTCATTGCGAGCGAAGCGAAGCAATCTAAGAATCGAGATTGCTTCGGCATGGTTTAAGAC
>JACQQT010000011.1 GCA_016206815.1 Candidatus Omnitrophota bacterium
ACTTTGAACATGGTAATTTTGGCTTCGTTTTGATTGAGCGCCACACCGCTCACGACAACGTCTTCCATCTTCCGAGTCTCCTTTGTAATTAACGTCCCTTCCGAATGGTTCAAACTGGAACGAACGTAAATCGGAACATTAAATTTTTTCCCGACTTCAATGGACCTGGACTGCATCACTTGAGCCCCCAATGAGGCAAGCTCCAAAATTTCATCATAACTGACGGAGTCTAATTTTCGCGCGTTCGGAACCACGCGCGGATCGGCGGTGTAAATCCCGTTGACATCCGTATAAATTTCGCAATGCTTGGCTCGAAGCGCCTTCGCGAGCGCCACAGCCGTCAAATCCGAACCGCCGCGGCCGAGGGTGGTAATTTCCTCATTGACGGTTTTTCCCTGGAACCCGGCCACGATCACGATATTTCCGTCCCGAAGCGCTTTCTCGATCCGCGCAGTATTGATATCGAGAATCCTGGCCTTCGTATGGATGGGATCCGTGATAATTCCGACCTGAGGCCCCGTAAACGAAATGGCTTTCTCGCCCAGCTTGTGAATCGCCATCGCGAGCAGCGAAACCGAAACCTGTTCACCGGTCGCAAGCAGCATGTCCATTTCGCGTTCGCTGGGACGGTCTGTAATTCGGCCGGACAAATTTAAAAGCTCATCGGTCGTATCGCCGAGCGCGGAAACAACCACCACGAGCCGATGCCCTTTTCGCTTGGTCGCCACCACGCGAGCGGCAACGCGCTTAATCCGATCGGCATTCGCTACGGAGGAACCGCCAAATTTTTGAACAATGAGAGCCATAATTAACATCCTCCGTCATTGCGAGGCAGTAAACTAGGGACAGGTCCTTTTTTGAGGACCTGTCCCTAAAGTGGCCGAAGCAATCTGACGCGTGAGCGCACTAGCTTAAGTCTTTGCCGCTCAGCAAATGACCCATCAACTTCCAGCCTTCGCGAAATCTTAAATTAGAAAGCTGGGCTGTTGCTTCGTTAAAACGTTCGATTTCATCGGGCATCACGTTCTTGCCGCTTAAGATAAACGGAACCGACTCGTGCGTGTGGGCCTTCAGATGACTCGGCGTATTGTGAAGCGGGACAATTAAAACCCGAACGTCCTTTTGGCTTTCATAAAGTGAGCGTGCCGCTCCGATCAAATGGTGGTCAATTGCTTCAAGCGACAATGTTTTCTGTTTAATATCACCCTCGCGAGCAGCTTCCTCACAAGCCCGTGCGTGAACACAAACAAAATCTTTTTCACGAACCAGTTCCAACATGGCTTGCGCCTCTCCTTCATAATCAAAATCAGGATAGGCATGGG
>JACQQT010000075.1 GCA_016206815.1 Candidatus Omnitrophota bacterium
CTTTGGGACTCCTCGCAATGACGTTCTTTTTGAGCTTCCTCCGATTGAGAAAAATGTTTCTTTCAGCAGATATCAGAAATGCTCTATGTCACACATACGATCAAGGGCAGATTTTCTCGGAGCGCCTTCACACCAAAAAGCTTCGGCTGGAAGTTTTTTGGTGTGGGCCGAGCACGCCGATTTTGCTTAGGCCGCTCGCCTATAATCGACGCGCGCAGGGAAGCGAAGAGAAGAATCTGACCTTGATCATAGATTGAGGAAGCAAAATGGCGATATTGGTAGATGAAAAGACGAAAGTGATTGTGCAGGGGATTACGGGTTCGCACGGTTCGTTTCATGCGCACCAAATGGTGGAGTATGGGACGAAAATCGTGGGAGGGGTGACACCCGGAAAAGGAGGAACTCAATTCGAAGGAATTCCTGTTTTTAATACGATGCGCGAGGCGGTCGGGAAAACAGGGGCGAATACGAGCGTCATTTATGTCCCTGCTAAATTCGCGAAAGATGCCATTCTGGAGGCCGCTGAAAGCGGGATCCGCCTCATCGTTTGCATTACCGAGGGAATCCCTACCTTAGATATGGTTCGAGTTAAAAAAGCCCTCGAAGGAAGGGGAGCTCGCTTGATAGGGCCCAATTGCCCAGGTATAATCACACCAGAGGCCTCAAAGGTCGGAATTATGCCGGGTTACATCCATAAAAGAGGCCGTATCGGGGTGGTTTCCCGGAGCGGGACGCTTACTTATGAAGCAGTCTGGCAGATGACGAGCCGCGGTTTGGGGCAGTCGACCGTGATTGGAATCGGCGGCGACCCGATTTTAGGAACGAGTTTCGTCGATTGCCTTGAGCTTTTTGAAAAAGATCCTGAAACCGAAGCCGTCGTGCTCATTGGCGAAATCGGCGGTAATTCGGAAGAAAAAGCGGCTGAGTTTATTGAAAAAAAGATGAACAAACCAGTCGTTGCGTTTATCGCTGGCTTAACCGCTCCTCCTGGAAAGAGGATGGGGCATGCGGGGGCCATCATTTCCGGCGGGGCCGGGACAGCGCCGGAAAAAATGAAACGGCTTAAGCAAGCGGGCGTTATCGTTACGGAAAACCCCGCTGAAATCGGGGAAACCATGTTAAAGACATTGCAGACGAGGAGAGTTCATGGTACAGCGCACCTCAATTGATTTTACGCGGGATATCGATCACGCCTACGAGCAGTATCTTCTCTCTAACGAGAAGAAGGCCATGGAGGCAATCCATCACTTTGAGGACAAACTCCACCACAGCTATGTCAAGTACGGCCGTTTTACGATTCCCACGTTTTTTAAGCCTCATTTTATGAGCGCCAAACAAGTTCGGCTCATTCATATGGTTTGCGAGAGTCTCGCGCGCATGGTGGATCGGGTCGCGGACCTTTATCTTCACGAATCCGTTTTAAAAGAATGCTTTTCTCTGTCACCCGAGGTGGAGGAACTCATTCGCATTGATCCGGGTTATTCCCGCACTGTGGCGCTTGCTCGCTTTGATTGTATTCTGGAAGGTGAAAGCCTGAGATTTATGGAACTTAACTGCGATTCGCCCGCAGGAATGGGTTATACGGATACTTTGGAGCAGCTTCTTTTTGATCAGGAAGAGCTGAAAGATTTTTTCACGGAAACCCACATAC
>JACQQT010000076.1 GCA_016206815.1 Candidatus Omnitrophota bacterium
GAGCGGATTGACCGGCAGTTCCGGATTGCCGAAAGGCGTGGACTTGGTTTTCATTTTTAGGGCGCTGGTCGGCGATGTTTGACCCGTCGTCAGACCATAAATGGCGTTATTCATCACCACATAAGTCATATCCACGTTTCGACGCATTGCATGAACAAAATGGCCGACACCAATGCCATAACCGTCTCCGTCCCCTCCCGCGGCGACAACGGTCATCTCATGGTTGGCCAGTTTAAAACCCTGAGCAATGGGGAGCGCTCGCCCATGGAGCGTATGCATCCCATAGGTATTGATAAACCCGGGTAGATTGGAAGAGCAGCCGATACCCGAAACGGTCATAATTTGGTGAGGTTCCAAATTTAAGAGCGGGAATACTTTCTTGAGCGCGGACAGAAGCCCGAAATCTCCGCAGCCGGGACACCAATCGGGGTGAACCGAACTATTGAAATCTTTTGGCTCAGACATGGGCCAGCACCTCCTGCAGCCGATTGAAAATGTCTTCTCCCGTAAACGGCTCGCCGTCATAGCGGTTGATGGTCCGCTTGATCGTGAAACCGGTCTCAGCCCGAATCAGCCTCACCATTTGAGAGGAAAAATTTGTTTCGATGGCGATGATTTCGCGGCAGGAGTTCAAAATCTCCAAAACACCCTCCACCGGAAGCGGATAAAGATCCGTAAAATGCAGGTGATTGACGTTCACACCGGCCTCTCTTAACAGCTGAGAAGCTTCTTCAATCGCGTCATGGGTCGAACCCCAGCCCATGAGCGTTATGTCCGCGTCAGCAGGGCCGGTTAACGCGGGCAAACGCATGTCTTCGGCGCGCGCCATTTCAAGCTTTTTCATCCGCTTGGCATGAATCTTATTCCGAATATCCAGCGAAGAAGGGAGGCCCGCCAGGACATCGCTGATCACGACGCCGCTCTCATCGTGTTCGTCGCTTGCCGAAACATACATGGCGCCCGGCGTGCCGGGAAGGACGCGCGGTGAGACGCCGTCTTCGGTAATCAAATAACGTTTGTAACCCCCCTCAACCGATTCTTGAATTTTGCCCCGCTCGATGGGAACGGCGTCAAATTGAAACGACTCGACCGTCTGAAAATGTTCCGATAGAAACAAATCGGAAAGGATCAAGACCGGCGTTTGATATTTTTCAGCCAGGTTCAGCGCGCGCCCGGCCGTATAGAAAGCATCCTCCGTGTCTTTGGGCGCAAGCACCATCCGGGCAAAGTCACCTGAGCCGCCAAACATCATATTTAAATCCCCTTGTTCTTGCTTCGTCGGAATGCCGGTGGAGGGCGCCCCCCGCTGAACATTGATCACGACAATCGGCTCTTCCAGCATGCCCGCAAGACCGATGCCTTCCACCATCAGAGAAAAACCGCCTCCCGAAGTCGCCGTAGCCGCCCGCACGCCCGCGTGCGCCGCGCCGATGATGAAATTGACGGCCGCAATTTCGTCCTCCGTCTGTTTGACCACAATTTGATGAGATTTCGATTTAGTCGCCAAATAATGAAGAATACCCGTTGAAGGAGACATGGGATAAGCGGCGTAAAATTTAACGCCATGCGCCAGAAGCCCCATCCCGAACGCATGGTTTCCGGTCAGAAACATCCGCCTCTTTCCATCGCCTTTCAAAACGACCTCCAGCGGTTTCGTATTCTGCTTGGCCCAGTCAACGCCGATTTTAAAAATTTTCTGGTTGAGCAAGATCACTTCCTCCTGCTTTTTTCCGAAGCGGTCCCGGATGAAATCAAGCCCCACTTGCGGATCCAAACCCAAAATGTGTATGACCGCGCCCGTGAGCATGATGTTGGCCATCACCATGTCAGCGCCTTTGTCGGTCATTAATTCCCGAAACGGCACGCCGTAGAACGTCACGTCGTCACGCATCTTGGAAAGGTTTTCGGTGATGTTTGAAGCGTTATAAAAGACAACGCCGCCTTTTTTGACCGAAGGAACATGAACAAGGGGACTTGTTTTATTCAGGACAACGAGGACATCGGGCTCTTCGCCATGACTGAGCGTTTTGTGCGATCCGACATTGAGTTGAAGCCAAACGTGGCCGCCCCGAATGGCTGATTGATAGGAATTGTAAGCCATCACGTGGAGGCCGAGGCGGGAACAAACTTTCCCGAAGATCTCGCCGGAAGAAGCAATCCCGTCTCCTGCCGCTCCCGCAATGCGCACGATGACGCTTTCTTTTGGTTGGGTCATGATTCACACCCCGTTTCGGAAAAGCCAGCCACAGTTCCTCTTGATCAACAAGAAGGCGGGGTATGATACCACTGGAGCTTCAGAAAAACCAAACAATTTTTTAACTAGCGGCTTCGGAAATTGTCCCGCAATGACGTCAAAGATTGGCTTGCCTTCTTTTCTCGGCAAGTTCGCGGGCCATTTCTCTCCGGATCTGTCCTTCCCGGCATCTTTTCTTCTCAGTTTGCGTTTCACAAACGAGATGCGGCACCTCGGCGGGTTTTCCCTTTTCATCCAATGCAACCATCGTAAAATAACAAGAGTTCGTATGGCGTTTTTCGCCGGTCTCCAAATTTTCCGCTTCGATTCGAATCCCGATTTCCATCGACGTTCTGCCGACATAATTGACGGACGCTTTGAATGTCACCAATTCTCCGATCCCGATGGGCTCTCTAAAATCAACCTGATCGACGGACACGGTGACGCACCGGGGGCCGGAATGCCGGGAAGCGCAAACGTAGGCCACGCTGTCAGCGATGGAAAGAAGGGTGCCGCCGTAGACGGTGCCCGCAATATTGGCGTGCTGCGGCATCATCAGTTGACTCATCTCAGTCCGCGATTCAGAAACCTTCTTTTCTTTCACAAAGAATATCCTCAAAATCAACGGAAGCAACTTCGATAAAATTCAAGCAGATCGGGTTTTGTAAGGCTTCCGGCTAAATCTTTGACAATAGGGTCAAGATATTTCCGATTCAATTTCGAACGGCGGGAACTAATAATGCCGCGCACATCTTCCCGATCTCTCGTGCGATCGGGGACACCCAAAAATAGATTGGCCACCCCGCCAATCACCATGTAAGGAATTTTTTTTGCTTTGAGAATTCGGGTGATTTTAATGAGGGCTTGTTCTAAAGAACTCATTCGCTGATCAAAAGACGGGGAAGACGTTTGCGCATCTGGCGGATCCCCCGGACATCGGGCGGAGCGGAACGAACCGGGTGCTTGGATAGGAAAAAGTCAACCCATTCCCCTATGGCGGAAAATGTGCTCCTTGACGAAGGACGTTGCTGGCACGCTTCCCACTTTTGAAAACGAACCCACGCTTTCTCACGCCTAAGAAATTGACTTCGTTCCATGACAGAATTATATCATTTCCCGAAAGGAAAAACTACCTACACTTCGGCCCACGCTTAGGATGCTGCCTCGCAAGGACAGGCTTTTTTTGCCCAATAGTTTGAACTTCTTGCTCGGTCAGAAGACGGCTTTTCCCGGGCGTCAGTCCCCTCAAGGTTAAATTCCCGTAACGCTTCCGGTGTAAATGGAGCACCTGAAAACCAACGGATTGAAACATCAACCGGATTTGCCGTTTCCTGCCCTCATGAAGAATCACTTCCACTTTGCTTTTTCCCTCACGCACGCTCAGAATTTTGATCCGGCACGGGGCTGTTTTTTCCCCTTCAATCACCACGCCTTGTGCCAAGCGCTCGGTTTCCGCTTTTGAAATTTCCTTGTCCAAAAGCGCTTCATACACCTTTTCAATTCCATAGCGGGGGTGCGTCAGGCGGAGCGTTAGATCGCCGTCGTTCGTTAAAAGCAACAGCCCGGTTGTATCTTGATCCAGGCGTCCGACGGGATAAAGCCGTTCTTTCACATCCTTAAAATAATCCAACACGGTTTTTCGGCCGTGCGTATCCTTTGCCGTGGTAATCACGCCGCGGGGTTTGTTGAAAATATAATAAAGTTTCTTTTTCGAAGAAAGTTTGATCTCCTGGTCCAAATAACTCACACGATCTTGTTCCGGAAAAATGGGATACGATGGAATGCGGACGACTTCTCCGTTCACCTTGACTTCACCGGCATCCAAAATCTCGGTCACCGATCTGCGGCTTGCGACTCCGGCCTGAGCGAGAAAACTCTGAAGCCTCATCTTGCCGCTCCCGATGTAATTTTACTCATGGTTTTCACTCCGAAATCGCGTTCGAATTCCTCATTGGTCGGATAATGCCAGCCAAACACTTCATCCCAAAAATAGGCACGTTCCATACACAGATAGAAGAAAACCGCGCCATGCCAAGGTTCAAAGGCCCGGTACATCGTGCGGAAAAGCAGCAATTTGACAGGATCCGGGTAAGTCAATTTTCCGTGCGGATCCGGAACCATTTCCATCTGAAGAATTTTCGTAGGTTCGCCCCGTTTCCGAATTTCCTGAATCACCGGCTTAATGAAAGTGACTGAACCAAACGAAATGAAAAGCACTTCGGCCGGCCTAAATTGGCGCTGGAGCTCAGCGGCAAGCATTGTGTAATCGGCCTGCCAACCTTCATAATAAACAATCGGGTGAAAATGAAATGCAACCTTCATCCCCCGGTCCCGGACACTTCGTGCCGCTTCCAGCCGCCGTGCCAAAGACGCCGTCAAGTGCTCCTCGTTTTGAATCACTTTTTCGGGATTCAAACTCCAACTGCAAACCATGTTGGGCGGCACCTCATGCGTTAAAAAATAAGAAATCTTATCCGACTTGGTTTTAAACTCCAGCAAAACGTTGGGGTGCCGGCGCGCGAAATCACAAAGATCATCCAAAATACCGTCCCGATTTCCCCAGGCGAGCGAATCCGAAGACTGCCCGGTTCCGATATGATAAAAACGGCCGGGGTCGAGCTCCAACCGCGCCAATTTTGCTTTCAAATCCCGGTCAAAAACAACGCGATCGCCGTAAAACGTCTGGATCGTGCAGTAGCTGCACCCGAACGCACAGTTTTCGACTGCATCGATCGTTTTTAAATTGCAACAGACCGTTCTTGAGGAAGCCACCGGACAATCGCCGAAGACTTTTTTATCAGAAACCTCGCTGACCACCTTGAGGGGGCTCCGTTTTGGAAAATCAGGCGAGCGTTCTCCATAAACTGCCGGCTTCTGTTTTAACAAATGAACTTGTTGAATCAATGTTCGCATTAAAAATTCCTTCCGCCTCAGGCCTTGTAAATCCGAAGGGGTGTTCGCTTCAAGTGAATTCCAGGAATGTCGGAACTCCTCTTCGTGCCACATTTCAAAATCACGCGCTATTTCCGCAAGCTGACGCAATTCTTGAAAAGTGAAGCGGTAAGAGACGTTGAGTGCTTCGATGAGCGCTTGATCGCCTTCGCTTAAAAGCGGATAAAGCGTCTTGGACTTGAAACGCTCAAATTTTTCTGCCGGATGGGACTCGACCTTTAACATTCTTGATTTGAATCCTTTAGCTCATAGTATACCAAAAGTCAGCGGGATTTGCCGGTTCTTGAACTGCGCCACCGGTTGTGCATCCAAAGCCAGTCTCCGGGACGTTTCCTGACCACGTCCTCGATGGCCTTCACATACTGCTTTGTATTTTCAAAAAGATCCCTTTCGTAATCGCCTGTTTTCACGACGGGAAACGGCTCGCCAATTTCCACTAGGGTAGGGGCACGGCATGCCGTACCCCTACCGCTACGAAACGAAAAGACCGGAATGATCGGCACGTCTTTTTTAACCGCGATCACGGCAGGCAGGGTGGTCGTCCAAGCATCCCTTCCAAAATAAGGAACCGGAATACTCCCGTAGCGCTCGTGCTGATCAATCAAAATACAAACAATTTCATTCTGATCGAGCAGGTTCATCGCTTCCCGCGCGGCTCCTTTTTTATCAATGGTCCTAAGTCCGGTTGCCCCGCGGAGTTTGTCAACTGCATACCGATAAAGAAAAGGGTTCCCCAAAGCGCGCGCTACCGCATTGATTCGAACCCCCTCTTCTCTTGCCCTTGCGCCCGCCGCGACACCCATCCATTCCCAATTCCCAAAATGAGAAACAATCAAAACGAC
>JACQQT010000080.1 GCA_016206815.1 Candidatus Omnitrophota bacterium
CAGCGCTGGTTTTCCGAGTTGGCTCGGAAAAATGCGGACGTTAAAACACATTTGTCGTTTTTGGGAGCGGGCAGTTACGAACACTTTATCCCCTCGATCGTCAAGCACGTCATCAGCCGGAGCGAATTCTACACCGCTTATACGCCTTATCAACCGGAAGCATCTCAAGGAATTCTGCAGGCACTTTTCGAATACCAGAGCCTCATCTGCGAATTGACCGGGATGGATGTTTCCAATGGTTCCCATTATGACGGATCTACCGCTTTGGCGGAATCCGTTTTAATGAGCTTGCATGAAACGAAGCGGCAGAAAGTGTTGATGGCGCGTTCCGTTCATCCGGATTACCGCCAGGTAACGAAAACCTATTTAACCGGAACGCAATTTCAGCTGGATGAAATTCCTTTCGGAAATCATTTTGAACTTCAAATCGATATCTTGAAGCAACGTTTGACGCCGGAAGTGGCCTCGGTGGTGGTGGCCGTTCCGAATTTCTTTGGTTTAGTTGAAGATCTCAAAGAGCTGGAAGCTTTGGTTCATCAAAACGGTTCTCTCCTCATCTTGGTGAGTCATCCGCTTTCCTTCGGATTTTACAAGACTCCCAAGGAGTGGAAGGCTGACATCGTTTGCGGAGAAGGCCAGCCCCTCGGTATTCCGCCTGCTTTCGGAGGACCGTGGCTTGGTTATTTAGCGACCACCCGGTCGCTCATGCGTCGAATTCCGGGCCGTTTGGTCGGAATGACGACGGACGGTTCGGGCCGAAGAGCTTTTTGTCTGACGCTTCAAGCCAGGGAGCAACACATCCGGCGGGAGCGGGCAAGTTCCAATATTTGCACGAATCAAGCCCTCTGCGCGTTGGCGGCCTGCGTCTATTTGGCGAGCGTGGGGAAAACAGGTCTTCGCCGGATCGCGGAGCTCAATTTGGAAAACGCATCTTATCTTCGTTCCGGGTTAAAGTCGGTGAAAGGAATCGAGGTTTTAACCGAAGGCCCCATTTTCAATGAATTCGTCATTCGTTTTCAAAAATCATCGGCCGGTCAAGTGAACCGGCGTTTATTGGAAAAAGGAGTCATCGGCGGATTGGATCTCGGAGGCGATTATCCGGAGTGCAAAAACCAAATGCTGTTGTGCGCGACCGAGACCAAACGCCGCTCAGAACTGGATCGTTTGATCACAGCTTTCAAGGAAATTCTGAAATGAAGATCGATCTCAGCATCAAAAATACAGCCGAAAGCAAACTCATTTTTGAGAAGAGCAAACCGGACAAGGAAGGTGTTTTTCTGCCTGAACGCCAGTTTGCGAATCTCGATTTTTCCAAGTTAATTCCGGCAGAGCTTCAGCGAAAAGAACCCGGCAACCTGCCGGAAATTACCGAACCGGAACTCATCCGGCATTTTGTTAATTTGTCGAAGAAGAATTTCAGCGTCGACACGCATTTTTATCCGCTGGGAAGCTGCACGATGAAATACAATCCGAAAATCCATGAAGAAATCGCAGCCCTGGACGGATTTTCCTGGATCCATCCAACTCAGACCGAAGATCAGACGCAGGGCATCCTTCAAGTTTTCTATGAATTAGGGCGCGCGCTTTGCGAGCTGACGTGGATGAGCGAATTCAGTCTTCAGCCGGCAGCCGGTGCGCACGGTGAGCTGTGCGGAATGATGCTGACGCGTGCTTATCATGAGTCCCGCGGAGAGGGGAAACGTAATTTGGTATTGGTTCCGGATTCAAGCCATGGGACGAATCCGGCTTCCGCGGCTCAATACGGTTATCAAGTGGTCCAAATTCTCTCAGACGCTAGAGGCCGCGTCGATTTGAAGGCACTCGGTGAGGCGATGAACGATCGGGTGGCCTGTTTAATGCTGACGAATCCGAATACGCTCGGTCTCTTTGAAAGCGATATTTTGAAGATTCGGGAACTGGTACACCAAAAAGGTGCCTTGTTGTATTACGATGGTGCTAATTTAAACGCTTTGCTGGGAGCGGTCAGGCCGGGGGATATGGGCTTTGACATTGTCCATTTGAATCTTCACAAAACGTTTACGACGCCTCACGGCGGCGGCGGTCCGGGGGCAGGCCCTGTGGGTGTGACGAAGGCGCTTGCACCTTTTCTCCCTAAGCCTGTCATCGTTCGCAAAGCCGACGGAACCTACGGATGGGATCACGCACGGCCTCAGTCGATCGGCAAAATCAGATCGTTTTTTGGGAATGCCGGAATTTTGATTCGCGCTTATGTCTATATTCGAATGTTGGGTCTGGAAGGCCTGAGGCGGGTCAGTCATGATGCGGTATTAAACGCAAATTACCTGAGGAAAAAATTGAGCACCGCTTATGTGAATCCGCACAACGAGTATTGCATGCACGAATTCGTGCTTTCCACGAGTCACCTTGAGTCCAAACACATCCAAGCAGGAGACATCGGGAAGCGGTTACTGGATTACGGAATTCATGCGCCCACAGTCCATTTTCCGCTGGTGGTGAAAGAAGCGCTGATGATTGAGCCGACCGAGACGGAGTCCAAAGAAACATTGGATACCTTTGTGGAAGTGATGCTGAAAATTTTAAAAGAAGCGGAAGAGACGCCGGAGTTAGTCCGGACAGCACCCCACACGATGCCGATCGGAAGGCCGGATGAAGTTCAGGCTGCCCGGAAACCCATTTTGAGTTACCGCGATTACCAAAGAGATCAGTCCCAAGTTGTGTCTTCCTGATTCATGGACGTCCATTCAACCTGCTTGCAGTTGATTCAAGACGAGGCGCATGACGGCG
Source organism: Candidatus Omnitrophota bacterium (assembly GCA_016206815.1). Taxonomy (GTDB): domain Bacteria; phylum Omnitrophota; class Omnitrophia; order Omnitrophales; family Danuiimicrobiaceae; genus 01-FULL-45-10b. The sequence goes on from JACQQT010000080.1 coordinate 2,767, forward strand.
CTTTTCATATGGCGGCGGATGAGTTTTTGTTTCGTCGTCAGATTGAAAAGAAAGACCCTCATTCGTTCCTTCGGTTCTACCGATTCAGCGAACCCACTTTCACCGTCGGTTATGGCGTCTGGCGTACATACGCATACGGTACCAGGTACGGCCGGGACAGGTTCCAGAACTTGCAGAACCTGTCCCGCAACGTACCTGGTACCGTGACGTTTGTTCGACGCATCACGGGAGGCGGAATCGTTCTGCACAACGGGACCGATTTGACCTATTCGTTTGTCACATCTTTGTCTGCTCAAAAGCCGCTTAGAAAAGTGAAAGAAAGTTACGCCTTCATTCATCGCGAATTACAGAAAGCGCTTCTTGACTTTGGAATCCGGACCGAACTATATTCGGCAGACCATCACGAAAAATCGGTGAAACCTCAGAATGGAAAAAGTAACTTTTGTTTCGATTCCCCAGTTCCTTTTGATGTGATGTTAGGAGATAGAAAAATTGCCGGAGGGGGCCAGAAACGAAGCCAAGGATTCCTGTTGCATCAGGGCTCCATCGCTTGGGAGGCGCTCATCCGGCGGTTTCCGGATCTTTCGGAATTTCAGTTTTCGAAGCAATTTGCATCCTATTTAGCCGGTGCGCTCAATCAAACCGTCAAAGAAATGCCGTTTCGTGCCGAAGAATTACAAGCGTGGCAGCTTTCCTATCATGGATAATGCAGATAACATTCTTGAGAAAATTCAAAAGTTAATTAATCAGGATTCTCAGTATAAGTTTGAAGCTTACAGCTTCATTCTGGCGGGTCTGCATTACACGATGAGTGCGCTTCCCAAACCGCGCCATATTACCGGGGCGGAATTTTGTGAGGGCCTCAAGCGGTATGCGATCGATCAGTTTGGTCCGCTTGCACGGACGGTGCTCGAGTACTGGGGGATTCACGAAACGCTTGATTTCGGAAAGATTGTGTTTGCGCTGGTCGAAGTGGGCCTGATGCGGAAAACCGAAGAAGATACTCTGGAAGATTTCACGGATGTTTATGATTTTAAACATGCGTTTGATACAAAATTGATTTTCGATTCATGAAAACTGCCGATCAAAAAATTCTCGCCCACCTGAATCCCGAGCAAGAAAAAGCGGTGATCTATCCGGACGGTGCCTTATTGGTTTTGGCGGGCGCCGGCAGCGGGAAAACGCGTATTTTGACGCGGCGGATCGCTTACTTGATTCAGCGGGGAGTTCCGGCATTCAATATTTTGGGAGTCACCTTTACCAATAAAGCGGCGGAGGAGATGCGTTTTCGTGTCGGTCAGCTGGTTCGTGAGGAGGTGTGGATTTCTACGTTTCATTCCACCTGTCTTCGCATTCTTCGAATCGACGGAGAAACCATGGGCCGGAGGCGCAATTTTTCAATCTACGACGACCATGACCAGCTGGTTTTAATTAAAGAATGCCTCGCCGAGCTCAATCGCAACGATCGTCAAATCAATCCGAAGGGCGTTCGTGAAGCAATTCAACGCGCCAAGGATTTTTTATTAACACCTGAGGGGTATGCCGAGGAGGCGGAGGATTCATTTGAAGACGTGGTAGGCCAGGTCTATGCGTTGTATGAAAAAAAACTCGCCGCTTTAAACGCATGTGATTTTGGAGATTTAATTCAGAAAACCGTATTCCTGTTTGACCAAAATCCGAAAATTTTGGAATCTTGGCAGGAGCGTTTCAAACACATTTTGATCGATGAATATCAAGATACCAATCATGCACAGTATCGATTGGTGAAACATTTGGCGGGTCGGTACCAAAACATTACGGTGGTCGGAGATCCCGATCAGTCGATTTATGCGTGGCGCGGAGCGGACATCCGGAACATTCTTGATTTTGAGAAAGATTATGCGAACTGCCATATGATCAAGTTGGAGCAAAATTACCGTTCAACGGCCAATATCCTGGAGGCTTCCAATGCATTGATCGAATTTAATACGGCCCGGAAACCCAAAGCGCTTTGGACCGAGAAAAAGAAAGGGGAAAGAATCACGCTGTTTGAAGCAAGCGATGAACGGGAAGAGGCCGAATTTGTGGTTCGCCAGGTGCTGGAATCTCAAAAAGAAGGAAGACCGCTTTCGGAATCGGTCGTTTTTTACCGGCTGCATGCACAGTCGCGCGTGTTAGAAGAAGCCCTGCGGAAATATAAGATTCCTTACCGAATTGTCGGTGGGATTCGGTTTTACGACCGCCGCGAAATTAAAGACCTGATTGCTTATTTGAAATTGATTGCGTTTCCTCACGATCAAGTGAGTTTCAAGCGTATTGTGAATGTCCCTAACCGGGGAATCGGGAAGAAATCACTGGAAGCTTTTGAAAATGACCAGCGCGTGAAAGCAATCGGGCTTGAGGCTGCGTTGGAAAGAGTGGCCGAAGCAGAAGGAATCGGAACGAAAGCCAA
>JACQQT010000008.1 GCA_016206815.1 Candidatus Omnitrophota bacterium
CGGGAAGCATTTTTCCTGCTGAAAACCGGTTTGAGAAAATACATTCATTTCCGGTCTTCGCCGAAAGAGCGGGAGTATCACACGATTTTTCCGATCGGCGGATGGATGGACCGGTTTGCGGGGGCGCACATTCACCTGGCGCTCGGGAAGAAAAAATTTGATTTTGCGCGTGCCCGAAGTCTCTCACGCTGTTTGCATGACCATCTCCCGTTTTTGATTGCCTTGTGCGGAAATTCGCCGGTTTGGCGCGATAAGATTAATCAGGTGAATTCCAACCGCCTGCTTCGGGGAACCAAGAAATATTGCCAGATCTCGCGGCGGAATGTTTTATCCAAGCACCACTATCGGGAGCTGACGTATAATGAAGGCGGGAAGCGAAAGCCTCCCACGTTGGAACTGCGGGTGTTGGATTCCGGGATTCCGGAATATATTTTAGCGGCTGCCTGTGTCATGAAAGCGATTGCACTCAGGTGGCTGGAACGCAAGCCTGCTTTTAACGAATTAAAACATGAGAATTATTTAAAGGCCAGGGACCAGGCGATCCGTTATGGGCCCAACGCAAAGTTATATTGGAACCACCACGTGCTGCCGGTCAGTCAATATGCGGATCTTTTTTTCAGGAAGTATGAAAACGAATTGGATCATATGGAAATTCCGACCGAAGTGGTCGATATCTTTAAATATCTAAAAAAAGGATGGAATCAGGCAAATTTGATTCGCAGGGCCGCACAAAAGTCAAAATGGCATCATCGGCCCACGTGGGAGCGCCGTTTTGCCAAGCGTTATGCGAATGCAGTTCAAGCGCTTTTGGACGGCAACTCCTACTCCCATTTTGCAAAAATGCTGGGGGTCCGGCTTCCCAATATTGAACGGACATGGCTGGGCCGCAAGGAGGCGAAATGGTGAGAAAGAAAACCGCGAAACCGGTGATCGGCATCAGCTGTGAGGTTCTTAAGTTAAAGCCTTATTTCTCGGAGTTTGAATTGGCTTGTGATTACCGTTATATTCGCGCGATCATCCGGGCAGGCGGAATCCCGCTCATGCTTCCGATTAATCATAATCTGGAAGATTTGCGAAAACTTCTTCTTTTGGTCGACGGTTTATTGATCATCGGCGGCGCGGACATTCCGCCTTCTTTTTACGGCGAACGGGAACGCCACAAGGTGAAACCCATGTACCGGGGCCGTACCCGTTTTGACATGAATTTGTACAAGATGGCGCACCGGATGCGGATCCCCGTTTTCGCGATTTGTTACGGGATGCAGCTTCTGAACGTGATTTACGGCGGTACGCTGTATCAGGATATTCAAAAACAAATTCGAAGCGCGAAAAACCATCAGTCCAGGCGCAGTCCAATCCACACCGTTCATCTGGAGGAAGGCTCAATGCTTGCCAAACTTTTGGGCCGGAAAGATTTTCCGGTTCACAGCCAGCACCATCAGGCCGTCAAACGACTTGGCCGTTCGTTGCGCGCCATTGGGTATTCACCCGATTGGATCATCGAAGCCCTTGAAGGACCCCGCAACGCACTGGCCGTTCAATGGCATCCGGAACGGCAGGAACGGGATACCGTCCAGCGGAAACTGTTTGCTCAATTTGTAAGAATGTGCAAAGGAAAAAAATGAGCGTTGATTTAACGACTGAGATTGCCGGCTTGAAGTTGAAAAATCCCGTGACCGTGGCCTCGGGCACGTTTGGTTCCAAAGATGAATATGCGAAGTACGTAAAGTACGAAAAGCTCGGGGCGATTGTGACCAAAACGGTGACCGTGAAGCCGCGCAAGGGAAACCCCATGCCGCGGATTTGGGAGACGCCGAGCGGAATGCTGAATGCGATCGGACTCCAGAATAAGGGAATTAATGATTTTATCGAAAATAAAATTCCTTACTTTGTGAAAATCAAAACGCACTTGATTGTCAATATTGCCGGTGAGAGTATTGCCGAATTCGTCAGCCTTGCCAAGAGATTGGATCCGGAAAAAAGTGTGTCGGCGCTTGAACTTAATATTTCCTGTCCGAATGTGAAGAAGGGGCTTGCTTTTTGTGCCAAACCGGAATCGGCTTACGAAGTCGTGAAGGCCGTGAAGGAGGCAACCCGCCTTCCGCTTTTTACGAAACTTTCGCCCGAGACGCACGACTTCCTGGGCGTGGCCGAGGCCGTGATTCGCGCCGGTACGGATGCGCTCAGCTTGATAAATACGATTCGGGGAATGGCGGTTGATATTGAGAAAATGAGGCCTCAGATCGCCAACATTTTTGGGGGCCTGAGCGGTCCGGCGATTCGCCCGATCGCGCTTCGTTATCTGTATGAGATCAAAACACATTTTCAAATTCCCGTGATGGCGATGGGCGGGATTCGATCGGCTCAAGATGCGCTTGAATTTTTGATTACCGGCGCTCATTTGGTGGCGGTCGGAACGGCAAATTTTATTAATCCGAAAGCCACGATGGAAGTTCTGGAGGGAATTGAGGCGTATCTCAAGCGGAAAGGTTTTCACTCGATCGGTGGCATTCGGGGAGCATTGAAGGTCAAAGGAGATTCGGCGGAACCGCCGGTTCCAGCCGGCTAAGAGGGGCATTTTATGCATCAAACCAAGTCGATGAAACGAACCAATCAAATTATCATTGCACTGGATACCTCGGACATTCGGTTTGCAAAAAAGATCGTCCATTTATTGAAAGATTCGGTTCGCATGTTTAAAGTGGGGAGCGAACTGTTTACGGCACACGGTCCCAAAGCAGTTCGCATGGTCCGCGATGCCGGCGCGGAAGTTTTTTTGGATTTAAAGTACCATGATATTCCGAATACCGTCGCACGAGCCGCCCAGCAGGCCGTTCGGTTGGGCGTTTTCATGTTCAATGTTCACGCAGCCGGCGGACTTCAAATGATGCAGGAAGCCTGCATGGCGGCTGCCGAAGAGGCCAGAAAATTAAAAATCGATCCGCCAAAGCTCATCGCCGTTACCGTCCTGACCAGTTTAAATCAGGAAGAAGTTACCCAGCAGGTCGGCATTTCAAAATCTTTAAAGGACGCGGTTCTTCATTATGCCGAGTTAGCTCAGAAGGCAGGTTTGGACGGGGTGGTGGCGTCTGCGATGGAGGTTGAGAAAATCCGTTCGAAACTCGGATCCAAATTTCTGATCGTGACCCCCGGTATTCGCCCTTCCTGGGCGGAGCGGGGCGATCAGGAACGCGTGATGACACCGCAGGAAGCTTTGAAGTTGGGTGCCAATTATCTGGTAATCGGCCGGCCCATTACGGAAGCCGAAGACCCAAAAGAGGCCGTTCGAAGCATTCTCAATCTAAATGGGGACAGTCCCCATGGGGGACAGGTCTGAAGGCCTGTCCCCTTCCGATTGGCCGAGGATACCTTGACAGAATAAAACGCCCCCCCTATAATAAAAGCTTTACGCAACTCATTATTCTCCTAAATAGTTTCCTTAGCAGGACTTAAGAAAAAAAGAGCAATGATCAAAAGCATGACGGGCTTTGGCCAAGCAGCGGGCGGGTCGTCTCCTTTTCGTTGGGCCGTTGAGATTCGTTCCTGGAACCACCGTTTTTTTGAATGCTCCACGCGCCTTCCGAATGTTTTATTTGGTTTGGATGAGCGCATCAGAGATTTAGTTCATTCTCATATTCAGCGCGGCAAAATCGCGGTTTCCATTTCGCTTCGATCGAAACAGACGGAGACAAACGGTTTGGTTTTGGATGAGAAAAAAATCGATTTCTACATCCGTTCCATCCGGAAAATTCAAAAGAAGTACCGCTTGCAGGAATCGATCAGCGTTGGCGCGCTCCTGGGAGTTCCCAATTTGTTTATGGTGGATCACAAGGAATATTCCGTCGAACAATATTGGGGAACCCTCAAACCGGTGATTGAAGAGGCCGTGAAGCGTTTGATTCGCGCCCGCGCAAGAGAAGGCCTCGCGTTGGGACGGGATCTCAAGAAACGGGCTGCTTTGATTCAAAAAAGCTCCGATCGCATCAAAGCAATTTCGAAGACGCAGTCCTTTGAGCACACGAGCCGCATTAAGGCACGGGTTTTGGAATTGACGCGCGAGACCTCAGTAGATTCGGCCCGGTTGGAACAGGAAGTTGTTTTTCTGACGGAGCGGAGTGATATTACCGAGGAGCTGATCCGGACGGATCACCATCTTGATTTTTTTACGAAGACATTGGCCAGTTCGGCAGAGGTCGGAAAAAAACTTGATTTTATCGCACAGGAAATTCATCGCGAAGCAAATACGATCGCTTCTAAAGCTCAGGATTTTAAAATTGCAGAAGAAGTCGTCCGGATTAAAAGCGAGCTCGAAAAAATTCGCGAGCAGGTTCAGAACATTGAATAAGTCAAAGCAGGGAAGGCTCATTGTCATTTCGGCACCGTCGGGGTGCGGAAAAACAACCATTGTGGATCGCCTGCTGGCTCAAAATCAGAGTTGGGTTCGGTCGGTTTCTTATACGACACGCCCTCCCAGAACGGGCGAGGCAAACGGCCGGGATTACTTTTTTATGTCGGCCGAAGAGTTTGAATTAAAGCAACGGCAGGATTTTTTTCTGGAATCGGCGAAAGTTTTTTCTCATTTTTACGGGACGTCCAGGGCGTTTGTGGCAGACTGCTTGGCCCAAGGCCGCGATGTCATTTTGGCCATCGACGTTCAGGGCATGAAACAATTATGCGCAAAGAAGGATGCGTCGATGCCGATGACGTCCATTTTTATCATGCCGCCGTCGCTTGAGGCTTTAAAGAGCCGATTGGAAAAGCGTCAAACGGAGACGAAGAAAGAGATCGGCAAACGATTGAAGATAGCGGAAGAAGAAATGGCGGCGCGCTCCCGGTATGATCACGTCGTGGTCAATCAGGACATCAACCAGGCCGTTCGTGAAATTGAGGATTTAATTAAATGATAACCCCATTGGAGGAACTCTTGAAAACCGTAAGCAGCTATTACAAACTCGTATTAACCGCGGCCCAGCGGGCGAACGAACTCGCCAAAGGGGCCCAGCCTTTGATCGTGACGAAGTCTAAAAAGGCGGCCACCGTTGCATTGGAAGAAATTGCAAAGGGAAAAGTTCGTTATGAA
>JACQQT010000009.1 GCA_016206815.1 Candidatus Omnitrophota bacterium
CGCCGGGACTGGCTAACACTTGAACGTTTGCCGTCAGCAACGAAAACCCCTGATAAACGATTTTGTTCTGCAAACAATATTCGCGCACCTCCCGGTCCCAGCCGCGGATCGCGTAACAGCGGTTTTGAACCATGGCGGGTTTGATTTTGACGTTCTCACAAAGTTCTTTTAAATGACGGAGTCCCACGTTACTCACACCGATCACCTTCGTCTTGCCTGATGTTTGCAGCTCTTCCATCGCGGCCCACACTTCCCAATCCGGTTCCGTGATGCCGTTCATATCCATCGGGCCGTGGAGTAAGTAGGAATCAAGGTAATCGGTATGAAGATGACCAAGCGAACTTGCAAAAGAAGACTTTACTTGCGTCGCGAAATCCGCGTGAGGATCATAAGGTAAGCGTTGATCCTGCCCCTGAGGATACGTGTATTTGCTTTGAAGGAACAAATCTTCTCGGCGGATACCCGCGAGCGCCTCCCCCACCAAGGCTTCACAGTAATGCCTTCTTTGGTTTGCAGTATCAATCGCGCGAAAACCTATGGCTACGGCAAGCTTGACAAGCTCAGCCGTCCGGCCTTCTTTCCACGCGGTTCCGTAAATAAACGGCGGGAGCTGCATGTGGCTAGTTTAGGTTTTGCATTTGGGCGCGCGAAACGGATTGGAAAGAAAGGTACGATGACCGGAGACGACCTGATAAGCCCACTCACTGATTCGATTAAAGAAGGGCACCTGCTCATAACACCACAAAAAGAAACCCGCTTTTCCGCTTAAAGCCAGTGCCTTCAAAACGGCGTGTGCCGCTGAAAACACGGAACCGTCCGGTGCGATGAGCTGAACGGCCGTTTGACACTGCGCTTGTGTTAATTGCGGAAAACGGGACAACGCTTTCTGATAAGGCTCGTACGCTATCCGATCCCCCGTCATTTTCCGCCACCGATCGATCCAACGCTGGCAGAATGAACAGTCACCGTCATAGAGCATCACGGGCAGTGATCCGCGAGATCCTTCGGACGTCACTTTCTTTATCCTTCCTGTGCGAGAATGTTTTGAAGGCGTGACAAAGCAATCGGCGGTAAATATTCACCGACGAGCGCGCGCTTCCACCAAGCGCCTGTCCTTCTCCGCTCCTCGAAGTCCGTAAATTGATAGCGATAAAAGAGCGCGCGGACGAAACGAGGGGGCTCACCCTTAAACGGATTTCCCCTTAAGAGTTGAAGCGTCTTAGGATCGCCTTCAAGCAGTTTTTCCGAAAACCTTAAAAACCAAAGTTCATAACCGGGATTGAGAAGGCCGTTTTCAGTCACACGCACGCGAAACGGAAGAAACCACATGAGCCAATCAAGCCTGAGGTGATAAGGCGCGATTTGCGGCGGCAGCCGCTTGACGTTTCCGGGTTTTCCTTTGAATTCGTAGGCTTTCCATTTCGTTTCTTCCGTTAGAACCGCCTCCTCCGTACCCTCCAACACAATTTCATACCGTTCTTTCGTCACTGTCCCAAACGCGCCATACACATTCACCAAATGGATGGGATTAAAACTGGCATTCATCAGCTGACGCCTCGAGAAAAAATTAAGCGTGGGGAGAATGCTTAATAAAAGCGTCACACCAACCAACACATACAAAACCTGATTAAAAAATGGAGGGCGCGATTCAGTCGCCGGAAGTTCGAAAGGAAAAATCCGTTTCACAATAGCGTCGCTGAAAGCCGTCATTCCCAACACCACGGTCAGCCAATTGAGCCACGAGTAATTGCCGCTTGCGATCAAAAGCAGTTGATGAAAAATAATGAGCCCTCCCGCAAAAGCCGCGATGGCCTGCGGCGCAAAGAGCCCAAACGGCGCAACCAGTTGAACGAAATGGCTAAAGAGTGACCCAAACCGGTGAACGAAGTGCGGCAGATGATGAAAATACCAACTCAGGGGATTCGGTATCGGCTGGGTTTCGTGATGATAAATAAGGCACGTGAGGTTGCGCCAGCATTCGTCTCCCCGCAATTTAATGAGGCCCGAACCCAACTCCACGCGAAAAAGCATCCACCTCAGAATCAAAATAGGAATGAGAGACGGCATGATTCGGGAAGAGCCCATGAAGGCTGCGAAAAACCCGGCTTCCAGCAGCATCGTCTCCCAGCCAAAGCGATAAAACACCTGGCCGACGTTCACGATCGAAAGATAAAGCACCCAGAGCACAAGCCAAACGGCTAAGGAAATCCACCAAGGCCCTTTCTCAGCCAGGCCCGCCAAAGTAATCGATGAAAGCGCAATCCCACTCCACGCAACCAGTATGAAGACCCGGTCAGAATAAGACAGGTAGAAAAGGCTTGGTGCAGCCCTGAAAGGCACGTTTTTGATGAATTCCGGGATAGGCAGAAAACCATGCTCGCCTAAAAGCACGGGAAATTGGTTCAGCGCTGCCATAAAGGCAACGAGATATAAGGCCGCCAGCGAACGCAGAAAGATCAATCGTCCAAGCTGGAAATCCCCAAAGTAAGTTTCCATGGGCGCCACTCCGGTCGCAGAGCCTTCATGTTAGCGTCTTAAGGAAATCTTCGGCAATGAAATTTTCATTTCAGATCTATTGGGTCCCCTACCGGTTGTCATGCATGTTCTGATGCTGCATACCGGCTGAGGAAACTTTTTGGTCTTTCATGTCCCGCGCTTTGGGTGTAGCGCCGATGGATTTGTGAAGCGCGTCCACTTCCTCAAAAAGATTTTTGTCGATTTGTTCCAGGTCGCGCTTCTTCAACTGAACGTTTGTGTGCTTTCTCACTCCGGGAATCTTCCGCAGGACGGTCTCTTCGCTTCCCGTCCGGTAATCAATGGTTCCTTCATCCACTTCAAGCCCGGAAACTTCCGAAAAACTTGCACCGCCGGGGTCTTGAACGGGCTTTGCAGGAGGCTGCGCCGGAGGAGATTGTATGGGGCCGTACTGAGGCATCATCACAAAATTATTTCCATTGGTCGGTTCCTGGCCCGGCGGAAAAACAAATGTGCCCGGCATTTGCATGTTCATGGGATTCATTGGGTTTGTTTGCGACAGAGTCCCCATTGTCATATTTGCCGGGTCCATGGGGTTATTGGGATCCCGGACCGGAGGCGTATAATTCTGGCTTCCCTTTGGCACCATGCGCGGCGGTCCCATTTGCGGCATGAACACAAGCTCGGGTTCCATTTCCGGCGGGTCATCGGCCCAAAGAACGGAAGGTATCAAAACAATAAGAAGCGCTAAGAAAAAACCTGCGAATTTAACTGGCGCTGGTTTCATGGCGAACATATTGTAATCGAGAAATGAAGTTTACGACAAGAAAAATTAAAGAGCCGGTACCGGTTGAAATAGAACCTAGTGCTTGTACACCAATAAACCGCTCGGAAACTTGGGATAAAAGTAGGTGGATTTCTGAGGCATTAGTTCTCCCGATTCGCAGATGGTTTTGATGGTTTTGGGTGTCGTCGGGCGGATGAAAAATACGCAACGCGCTTCTTTCTTTTTCAATTTCGAAAAGGCTTCACCGACGGACGGCGTATAAAAAATATGGTGCTCGAGTGCCGCACCGCTCACGCCGAGCAGCGGTTCCAGAATCAGAAAGGAAACCAAATTCATATCCAGCGCATACCAAAGCTCCGGCTTCCCGCCCGGCATCTCCTGACGCGCCGTCGTTTGGTCCTTCAATTCCAAAAGATAGATTTCCGTTTCTGAAAAAGCAAGCCCAAAGCCCTCCGTTAAAGAACCTTCTGAAATTTTTTCCAACACCGATCTCGAGACGGAATGCAGCACAAAGTGTTTCTTCAGATCGGCGAGCATGGCATCCCGCGCGAGGGGAACTGAATTTAAAACCGCGCGGTGAATCGGCAAAATCAAAAGGCCGGGATCGTTGAACCGAACGAACGTGCTCATCACGTAATCCCAGGGGTGCTCGCCGCCCGCTCCGGTTTTCCGCATCTCTTCAGCATATCCCAAAGCCGTTTCGTAACGATGATGGCCGTCGGCAATAAAAATCCGTCTCCGATCAAATTGTAAAGCGATTTGGCGCCGCTCATCGCTTTTGTCAATCACCCACAGCCGGTGATGAACTTTTTCGTCGTCCGTAAAATCAAAAAGCGGACGGACGGCTTCACAGCGTTTCCGAATTTGAGGAAGCACCTCCGTAGGATCTTCATACAAGGTAAAGACGGGAGAGAAATTGGCATGCGTCGCCCGCAAGAGTTTCCCCCGATCCACTTTGGGGGAAGCATGCGTTCGCTCATGGGGGAAAACCACTTTCCGCTCAAACGGTTCCAGTTTCAAAAGTGCAAACAAGGCAAGCCGGGACAACGCTTTTTTCTGAAACGGATGTTGATAACTCATTTCGTGGAGATAAAAACTTTCTTTTGGTTCCGATACGAGCACCTCTTCATCCGTCCAGCGCCTCAAATGCTGCCCGGCTTCTTGATAAAGGGACTCCGGAAACGGCTGGCCCGGTTTCGATTGTCCCAAGATGAGACGGATGACGTTATGCGGATCCCGCGCTTCGAGTTCTTTCCGGTAGTCCTCGGAAATCACATCATAAGGCGGCGCGATGAGACGCTTGATTTCACCTTTTTGAGGATGGTAATGCCACGCGCGAAAGGGTTTGATGAGAGCCATGTGATCACAATCTCAAACGTTAACGGACTGGAGCCCCCGAGGAAATAGGACGATCTAGGGTCAGTAAAACAATTTGGCTCTGATCATTTGCGGCAAGAAGCATTCCTTGCGATTCCACGCCGCGAATGGTGGCTGGCTCCAAATTATTGACTACCACAACTTTTTTGCCGATGAGTTCTTCCGGTTTGTAATGCAAACGGATCCCAGCCACAATCTGTTTCCGGGCTTCGCCGACTTGAATATCCAGGATGTAGAGACGGTCCGCATTAGGATGAGGCCTTGCCTCGATAATCTCCGCCACCCGAAGTTCTAACTGTTGAAACTCCTTAAAAGAAGCCATCAATCCTCCATAAAAACAGGAGTCATTTTAGCATAAAATCTCCCACGGCCAAAGGCAAATGATCAAGGTTTCTGGACTGCGGGAAGAGACGTAAATTGAGGTATATAAGGAGGATACAGGCATTCATTTTACTTGATTTTAGCCCAAAACCTGCTATAATCCGGCCGTACTGAATTACACCACTTCTAAAGAACAACCTCACAAAAGGGAGAGCTTCGTTGGGAAAAATCAAAATTGCCATTGCTGGCACCGGTAATTGTGCGGCGTCCCTCATTCAAGGAATCGAATATTACCGTAAGAACGGGAAAGCAAAAGAAGAAAATCTCGGGGTCATGAATTACGACCTCGGTGGGTACCTGCCGGAAGATATCGAAGTCGTTGCCGCTTTTGACATTGATAAACGCAAAGTCGGTGAACGATTCGACATCGCCTTAAATGCAAAACCGAATTGCGTGATGGTTCTTCATAATCACCTGCCGAAAAGCAAGGTCATCGTTCAAATGAGTCCGGTCTTGGACGGTGTTTCCGAACATATGAGTGAGTACCCCGCGGAACGCACGTTCATCGTCGCCAACAAAAAACCGGTAAACGTTGATAAAGTACTGCGCGACAGCGGCGCTGAAATTTTGCTGAACTATTTGCCGGTCGGAAGCGAAGAAGCGACGCAGTTTTATGCAGAGGCATGTCTCAGAACCGGAATCAGTTTGATTAACTGCATGCCGGTCTTTATCGTGTCGGATCCGAAATGGGCAAAACGCTTTGAAGACAAGCACATCCCGTGCATTGGGGATGATATTAAAGCGCAAATCGGCGCCACCATTACCCACCGAACGCTTGCAAAACTCTTTGCCGATCGCGGGGTCAAAATCGACCGCACTTACCAATTGAATACCGGCGGGAACACCGACTTCCTCAACATGCTGAACCGGAATCGTTTAAAATCCAAGAAAATTTCGAAAACAGCGGCCGTTCAAAGCCAGCTGGAAACGCCGCTGGCTGAAGATAACATCCATATCGGCCCCTCAGATTACGTTCCGTGGCAAAACGACAATAAGGTTTGCTATCTTCGAATTGAAGGGCGCGGTTTTGCGGGCTTTCCTGTCACGTTGGAATGCAGACTTTCCGTGGAAGATTCGCCCAACAGTGCGGGCTGCGGCATTGATGCCATTCGGTGCTGCCGGCTCGCTCGCGACCGGAAAATCGGCGGGCCGCTCGTTTCGATTTCAGCTTACACGATGAAACATCCGCCCAAACAAATCCACGATACGGAAGCAAAAGAATTAGTCCGGAAATTTATTCAGGGCACCTGCCAGCGGTAAGCTTTTTCACTACGCAATAAAAATACAAGCGGCAACGACCGATGTCCAACGGCCGTCTTTATCTCCCTCTGCGCTTTGGGTAATGGCCGTCGTGCGGACAATCTCATCCGAAATCTTCCATATTTCCCGTTTGGCATCATAACTGGAGTCCGGATCAAACGTCACGCCCGAAATGGTGGCCAGCATCTCTGCCGCCAAATCTTCGGCGTAGTCATTCGTTTTGCGCTCGGTCCAGCCAAACGCGTGATGTTCCGAAAGGTAGCCGTGCTTGCTTGGATTCTTGGGCATGGCAACGCCGACGGAGGTGGAAATTAAGCGGTTGGGTTCGTTGGTTGCGTTCTCACTCATCACGCAATACACAATCTGCCCCGGCGTCAAATACTTAAGGCCGACTTCTTTGGGAATCATCTTGCAATAGGGAGGGAAAATACTGGAAACTTTCACCAGATTGTAATACGCAATATCCGCATTCCGAAGCGCCAGCTCGAGACTGGTCAACTTTTCACGATGAACTCCAACGCCCTTCGTCAAAAAGCATTTTTTCGGGATGATCATTCTCTCATCTGCTC
>JACQQT010000086.1 GCA_016206815.1 Candidatus Omnitrophota bacterium
GAAAGTTGTGTGGTACCTGTCGGATTCAGATTCCAGGTGAAGCCAGAGCGAGTCGATCTTAAGAGGATGAGTTTGCCGTAAGCGCCTTGTAAAGTAAGAGTCCCTGTAATCTCTTGGGTGGCCCCTGCTTCAAAGGTGACGGTTTTATTTGGCTCGATCACAATAAAGTCATGAAAGGTATTGTTTCCATAGACTGAAGCATCTTGTCCACCAGTTAATCGAACGGTTGAAGTACCTGCAATGAAGACGCCTCGATTGACCCAGTCTTTACCTACCTCAATGTCATTCCCCCGTACGGTGGAATCCAGATCCCCGATTAAAACATTCGGGGATGACAGCGTCACTCCCTCACTGATCAGGAGGGAATCGTGGATCGCAAATCGAGAATCAGGATGCACCGTGTAAGTGACGGGTGCACCAGCCTGTTTTAAGTAGAGGCTTCCCGCTGAAATGATATTAGCAAGGGTCGATTCTCCTGAGGCTTGGATGGTAATGTCGCCAAACCCATATAGGGGCGACCCGCCAGGTCGCCCGTACGTACGAATGGTCGTGCCAGCTGCTTGAAGAAAGCTTCCTATTCCATCCAGGTCTGAATCCGCTTTAAGGACAAGATTACCTGAATCGGTGGTGAGATCGGCCTTGACTTCAATATTCCCCTTAGATTCAAAGGTTGTGTTGCCTTGGGTTTTGGTATTTCCCGTAATTTCAATTCCTTCATCTGATTGAATCAAGACTTCACCTTGTGCGGCACTTAAGCTTTGGGCCGCCACTCTGACGGGGCCATCACCGACAATCCGGATGACACCATCTTCACCTTCCACTAAGGTATCCGCTCGGATGACTCCTTCCACATTCACTGCATGATGAAAGAGATCTTTGGCAGATTGTGCATTGAGTGTCACGTATTGGGCGTTGAGTTCCCCGGTTTGAGTGATTTGGTCTGAAATGGGATTGCCGCCAGAGTCCAAGACTTGGGCGGACGTTTCGCGATCGATTCCGATGGAGATCGTGTTCGTTGGATTGATTCCGACGGTGACGACATCACCGGAGGCTAAAGCAACCGAGCCCAAAGGAGCCGTGATGGTTCCGGAGTTTTGGACCGAAGAGCCAACGAGTGCCACAAAACCTTTTTCTCTGGCTTCAATTAAACCTTGATTCACCACCGATGAATAGGGGCCGCCTGAAGTTCCAAATTGATAAACGCCTCTTAGGAAATCTTGATTATTGATATCGCGGGTTGAGGCAATGAGGCCTCCTACTCGAACCGTGGCTTGGGGACCAAAGAAAAGGCCGTTTGGATTGATTAAAACTAAATTGCCAATGGAGGTGAGTCTTCCCAAGATTTCTGTTTGCTCATTTCCAATCACACGGTTTAAGGAAAAAGAATCTGCGCTCGGAAGTATAAAGTTGACGGTTTCATTTTGGGCGATCGAAAAGGAGGAATAATGGATGATGGAATTGTTTGAGGTTGTGATATTCATCGTGGTGTCATTAGGACGATCCACGGAGACGTCACCAGAAACTACCTTCAGATC
>JACQQT010000081.1 GCA_016206815.1 Candidatus Omnitrophota bacterium
AGACATACCCTTGGTCAATTAACCGTTTTCCTGCATAGACCCCATAGTTGACGGATGTATTACCTAAGTCTATGGTTATCAAGAGGTTACGTTTTGATTTCATGTCAGATCAGCGCCTCTTCAGGCTGCTTTTCAGGTTTGCTTTTAGTTTGCACAAAATGATGATACTTTGTCTCAAAAACTTTCAAGACTGTCTCTAATACCGAGTCTTTTGGAAAGCTGCGGCGCTTGGTTTCGGCGTAAATGGAAGTGGCACTTCTCAACATTCGAGATCGCTCCGTATTCACATTCAATCCGATCCCAAGCACCACATATTCAATCCGGTGGTGGTAGGCACTTGACTCGGTGAGGATGCCTGCGATCTTTTTTCCTTTTACTAAAACGTCATTCGGTCTTTTCAAAGTTGTTTTGAGCTTAAATTTTTTCTTGAGAACTTCCGAAACCGCAGATGCCGCCACGTGGGTTAAATAAGCGGCAGATCCTGTTTTCACTTGAGGCCGCAAAATGATTGAAAACAAAAGCCCCTTCCCGCGGGGAGATGTCCACCTGCGTTTCATTCGGCCTCGCCCGTGCTTTTGGTATTCTGCCGTCACCACCGTTCCCTCGCGCGCGCCCGCACGCGCCAGTTCCAGCGCCAGATCGTTGGTGGAGTTCAGGGTATCGTAATGAAGAATTCTAAACTGCATGAGCGGCTATCGCAAAATCCTGGGAAGAAAAGGACTGAGCTGCGTGAGAATTTCATAAGGAATGGTGTGGGCCAGCTCAGCCAATGTTTCACCCGAAATTTCGTCGCTCGCGTTTTTGCCGAGCAGTGTCACGATATCACCTGTCTGAACCCCCGGCGCCTGAGGGCCGAAATTAACCGCAATGTAATCCATAGAAACACGGCCCGCAACCGGATAGCGGTTCCCCTCATAAAGCACGAAACCCTTGTTTGAAAGCGCGAAAGGATAGCCGTGACTATAACCCACCGGAATCACCCCGATGGTCGTTTCTTCCTGAGCAACGAATGTGCGGCCGTAGCCTGCGGATTGGCCGGGAGCAAGCCGTTTGATTAAAATGATGCGGGCATGCCAGGAAAGGACCGGCTTTAAAGCCAGTTTGGGAATCAACGACGAAGCCGGATAAAGTCCGTAAAGCGCCAAACCCGGCCGAACCAAATTAAAATGCGAGTCGCGGTGATTGGCAATTCCGATGCTGTTGGCGGCATGGCGATAGGCAAAATGAATCCCCTTGGCTGAAGCTTTCTGAACAATTTGATGGAACGAACGAATCTGATTCTGCGTAAAGGGGTCTTTCTCATCTTCCCCCTGCGGAAAATGAGTAAAAATTCCTTCCAGCTCGAGCATCTCAAGCGACGCAATTTCAGAAATGACTTGCAGCGCTTCCGATTGTGGAATCCCCAGACGGCCCATCCCGGTGTCCACTTTGATATGAACAATCGCGGGCTTCTCCCATTGCCGGGCAACCTGAGAAATTTGACGGGCTTGTTCCAGGCTGGAAACTGCCAACGAAATCTCTGATTGAATGGCCGCTTCGAGGGCATCTTTCGAAGGAATTCCAAAGAGAAGAATGGGGACATCTATTTCAAAACGTCTCAAAGCAAGCGCTTCTTCAATCGAAGCAACGCCCAAATAAGTCACCCGGTCGCGCAATAACTTGGCGATTTCAAACAAGCCATGTCCGTACGCATTGGCTTTGACCACGGCCATGATCGTTGCGCTCGGAAGCGCAAGGCTTACGATTTGGGCTAAATTGTGGCGAAGGGCGCTTTGGTTGATTTCGAGCCACGTGGCTTGTTCGCGAACTTGAGATTCCGTGAGGAGGTCGGTTTTGTCGATCATCGCTTCTTCTTATTTCGACCCAATTTCTCTTCTGCTTCAGAAAGCCGGAGATACTGCGGGGTCATGTTCTTAAGCGTCAGAGACCTGAGCCAAGAACGTTGATCCTTCCACAAGTGAATCAGAAAGTTAGCATGAGGATACCAAAAAGAGGGCTCCAGACAAAGAATATTTTGTGACACCTTCTTCCGAATCAAATCACCGTAGGTCGTGATCGCGTCTCCGGTGAGAATGGTCTCGGGTGAAAGTTTCCGAACAAGCTCGTCTAATGATAAAATCGAATCGCGAAGCATCTTCTCCGGTTTTCCGTCTCGAAAGCGGTAAAGCGCCGTATAAATACGCTCGCGCCGGGCATCTACACAAACGGCCAGCTCACCCGAGGTGATGCGGCTTCCTAAGGCAATCAAATCAAGACTGGACGCCCCAAAAGAACGTTTTTTGAAACCCAAATGAAACCCCTTGAGGATCGAAAGTCCGATCCGAAGACCCGTGAACGAACCCGGGCCCAGCCCCCATAAGAAACCATTCAACTCGTTTTTCTTCAGACGGAGATGCTTCAGGCCTTCTTGAATTAAATCGATTAATTGTTCCGAATGGCGCGGCGTTCCCTCCAAATTGGCTTCATAAAGAGCGGCGCCTGTGGAAATGGCGATCGATAAAACCCGTGAAGACGTATCAACGGCCAGAAGATTTTGAGCGTTCAAGGGAGTCCATCCTAATGGTGCGATCGGTTTCGCCCGATCGTTTAAGTTCGATTTTGAAATCTGCCTGTTTTAAAATTTGGGGAATCCGATCTGCCCACTCCACCACTGAAACCGTTTGAGGATCGCCTAAAAATTCATCCGCTCCGATGGTTTCCAAATCCGATTCGTTGTCCAATCGATACAGATCAAAATGATACAAAGGGCACGAACCCTCATAGACATGCAAAATGACAAAGGTCGGGCTTTTGACTTCGCGCGCGTCCCGAACCCCAAGCCCGAGCGCAAGTCCCTTGACGAATGTCGTCTTTCCGCTTCCCAAGTCGCCGATCAAAGCGATCACGGTACCGGCTTTGAGCTGTTTGCCGAACCAACGGGCGCGCTCAATCGTCTCGGCTGCGGAATGTGAATTCCATGTTTCGGAATGCTTCATCAAAAATGTTGAAACCCTTTGTGCGGTTGAATGCTGAGTCTTGAATGCCGTCTTTTGACCACCTTGCCGATGGTGGTCAGCGGAACGGAGAAACGCCTCCGCCACTTGCGCCGGATAAGACTGAGTTTCCGAGGCGAGATGGTAAACAACAGCTCAAAATCTTCTCCGTCCGAAAGCGCGTGCTCGAGCGCCTTTTTCCGGTTGCCGCGCGCCAGGCGATAGGCAGCTTTTGCAATCGGAATGCCGGCCCCATCAATGAGAAAAGCAATCCCCGGTTTGCTCAAATGATTGAGATCTCCCGCAAGACCGTCGGAAAGATCGATCATGGCAGAAACGCCTCCGCAGGCCAGGAATTCACCTTCCCGGATACGCGGTTCAAAATGAAGGTGCTTCCCCAGAATGGATCCTCCCAAACGTCCTGTCACACAAATCAAATCACCGATCCGAGCCCCTTTCCTCAAAACGGGGTGCTTCGCCTCTCCCAACAATGCCACGGAAATGACCATCTTCTCGCCCCGGGAAAGATCTCCGCCGACGATGGAAACGCCGAATCGTTTTGCAATTCTGCCGAGCCCTCGGTAAAAACGCTTCACGAATTGAGTTTCAGCCGTTTTGGGAAGCGTTAAACTCACCACGGCCGCCTTTGGCAAACCGCCCATCGCGGCAATATCGCTCAGATTGACGGCGAGCGCCTTCCGGCCGATGGCTTGGGCCGATGCCGTTCGTACTTTGAAATCAACATCTTCGACCAGCGTATCCATGGTCAATAAAGCATACTTGCAGCCCGCCACCTGAACCACCGCGGTATCATCACCCATTCCCTGGCGGACGGCTTTCGGTTTCGGAATCCACTTTTCGATCTGCCGGATTAAACCGAACTCACCCAAACGTTGAATGGTATTGCGTTTTGTTGGTTCTGCCATTGCCATCCTTTACAAGTGAATCTGCGGGACGCCTAAAAATACCGCCAATAAATTGACGCCGGGAATCACCAACGCATAGAGCGCACCCGTAAAATAAAGAAGCAGAATGATTAAAAACCCGTAAGGCTCGATCCTTAAATAATCCCGGTCCAGAGGCCTCGGCAGAAGTCCTGCCACAATACGCGATCCGTCCAGCGGCGGGATGGGAATCAAATTAAAAACCGCAAGGCCCAGATTAAAATAAATCCCGATTAAAAAAAGCGGATAGCCCGTCAGCCGAAGTGCGAGCAGCAGAAGTTGAGCAAACACGATATTCGCGACCGGACCGGCCAACGCCACCCAGATCATATCGCGCTTCGGACGGTACAGGTTCGAAAAATTAACCGGCACCGGTTTTGCCATCCCGATCACGAACCGGCCGGCGGTCGAAATAAAAAGCATCAGTGGAAACAAAACCGTCCAAAACAAATCAATGTGCCGGAAAGGATTCAAGGTCAGCCGTCCCATTTGCTCCGCTGTGCGGTCTCCGCGAATAAAGGCAACGGCACCATGAGCGACTTCATGGACGGTCACGGTCATCAACAAAATAACGGCGCCCAAGACGAGCGTTAAAATCGAATCGATACTCATGGAACGGATCCCAGTAAAACTTCCTTAAACAGAAAGAAGTAAACGAGAAAAGCGGTATTGTGCAGCATGTGAAATGACATGCAGACCAGCAAGTTTTTTCGCTTCTCATAGAGGTAACATAAAACAACACCTAAAAATAAAATGGGAAGAAAAGAAAACGTATTGTCATGAACGCCCGCAAAAAGTGCCGCGGTCACCAACATGGCCCAGCCGACCCCCACATATTTCCTGAGGGCGGGATAGAAAAATCCGCGAAAGAAGATTTCTTCCACGACAGGCCCCATCACACAGGCAATCCCAATCGCAGAAACAATAAGCCAGGAGGGTAAGGTTTCCTCCCGGAGCAAAACCTTTGCCAACGGATGGGGCGGCGGCTCATAAGACAGTGCACCGGCCAAATAAAACAGAAGCAGGAGGATTCCGATAAAAACCGGAAGGATCACCAGATACGTCCGGATGGCGCACCAAATCTCACGAAACGGAATTTCAGAAAACCCAAACCCGCTGAGTTCCCGAAAACCAGCACCGCTTTTTCTGACGATCAAAACGATAAAAAAGACAGTTATGGTATCCAGTAAAAAAGTATGCGTCAAAATCAAACTGGCCGGATCGATCCCGCGGAACCAGGACATTTTCAGAAAAGCTAGAAACAAATCGGACAGGATTCCGCCCGCAAAGATCAAAAGAATGACTTTCGCCACATCGGATGCCGTCCAAGTAATGCGGAGCGGATGGCCGCGTTCGGAAATCAACGGCTCGCGCGAAAACCACCCCCGGATGTCGGAGGCACCCAGCCAAAGCCCAACGCCAAGCGCACCGATGAAAGCTGCCATCAACAGGTGTACCATACGGCGAAGCCCGGGACGCGCAGACAATCGCGCTTCGATTTCCTGAGGTTTGTGCGGCGCTTCTTCCAGCAAGGCATCGATTTTTTGCTGCGTCTCGGTCGGCATTTTCCGTTCGGACGGCAATGTTTGATGAAGGTAAAAAACCACTAAATAAAAGCATAGGATGCCGGCGAAAAGCGAAAAATAAAGCTTGTTTTTCAGAAGGAGGTCGCGGATTTCAACGAAAATGGTTTTCATGGTTTAAACCGAAAAGGACCGGCCAAATAAGGCCTCTGCATTTTGAGAGGTGACCGTGCTCAATTGATCAACACTCAGGCGCTTTAATTCCGCCACGCGACCGGCGGTTTCAGCCATAAAAGCAGATTCGTTCCGCTTGCCGCGGTGTGCCTGCGGGGCCAAGAAAGGAGCGTCTGTTTCCAGCAAAATCCGATTCTCGGGACAAGCGGAAACGACTTCACGTAAAGCATCGTTCTTCTTGTACGTCACGGGGCCGGCAAACGAAATATAGAGCCCGAGCTTGAGCAATTCTTCCATGACAGCCCTCGTCCCCGCAAAGCAATGACTCACCGCCCGAACGGGAGGCTGGAAATGCTCCTTCAGAAGCTCGATCATTGCCTCGTAAGCATCCCGAATGTGGAGAACAAGCGGAAGATTTGCCTGTTTCGCCATTTCAAAAAATTGAATCACGACTTTCCGTTGAACCGCTTCAGGAGAAAGATTCCTATAAAAATCAAGTCCGACTTCCCCGATGGCAACCACCTTGGGATGTTTGGCAAGCCCCGCCAGTTCACACATGTCCTCCGGCGTTGCCTTCTGGGCATCGTGGGGATGAATACCGACCGTCGCATAAACGAAATTAAAGCGTTCGGCTAAAGCAATCGCCTGCTTGGATGACGCCAGATCGGTCCCGACATTGACAAAAAACCGAACCCCTGCCGTTTGGGCCCGTGTCATGACCTGATCGAAATCCGATTGAAACTCCGGAAAGTGAAGATGAGCGTGCGTATCAACAAAACCCATACTGGTTAAATCTTTTCTTCCTTCTCTTCTTCAAGTTTTGGAAAAAGCGCCTCACCCCGTTCCACCAAAACCCCGAACGAAACAAGGGGTTGAATAAAATCTTCCTGTGTTTTGAAAACGTTTTTCTCCGCAATTTTCAACCGCTTCAAAATGTGGGCGGCCGTTACGGGCAAGAGCGGCTGAAGGATGACCGCCACATGAGCGACGGTGACTGCCAGATGTCCCAAAACGGAAGCTAAATCCTCGCGTTTCGCTGCATCTTTAGCAAGTTCCCATGGCTTCGTCCGTTCGATAAATTGATTGGCGCCGGTGATCAGGTTCCAAATTTCACTCAGCGCCTGCCGCGGATTGTAATCGTCCATCGCGGCTCCCACGGACGTCCACAGATTCAGGGCGCCTGCCATCGGAGAGGACCGAACGGAGGACTTTAAATCAAAAAATGGAATTCTTCCTTCGAAATATTTTCCAAGCATGGAAGCTAGGCGGAACCACAAATTTCCCAAATCATTCGCAAGATCGGTCGTATAGCGTTGGGCAAGCAGGTCCTCTGAAAACGCGCCGTCCAAACCCAGGGTCACCTCCCGCAAGAGAAAGTACCGGAAAGCATCCACACCGTATGTTTGGACCAATTCCACGGGATCAACCGCATTCCCCCTCGATTTGGATACCTTGGTCCCGGCCATCGTCCACCAACCGTGCGCGATGATGGTTTTCGGCATCTCCACCTCACAAGCCTTCAACATAATCGGCCAATAAACGGCGTGGTGCCTGAGGATATCTTTTCCCACCACGTGAGCATCTGCCGGCCAGTGGGCTTTAAATTTTTTCGCATCCTTCGTCAAACCGACGGCGCTCACGTAATTGATCAACGCATCAAACCAAACGTAGACCACGTGTTCTTTGGAGGTCGGGTAATCAATGCCCCACGCCAGCCGGTTGCGAGGACGTGTAATGCAGAGATCCTCAAGGGGTTGCTCTAAAAAGCCCAGGATTTCATTTTTGCGTGACTCGGGCCGGATGAAGCCGGCATTGTCTTGGATATAAGCCTTCAGCCAATCCTGGTGCTGGGAAAGTTTAAAGAAGTAATTTTCTTCCTCCAGTGCTTGTACTTCACGGTGGCAGTCGGGACACTTGCCTTCCGCGAGCTGAAATTTTGTCCAAAAAGACTCACACGGCGTACAATACCAGCCTGTGTAACTCGCCTTATAAATCTCGCCTTTCTTTTCAAGATTCCGGAGGATCTTTTGAACGGTTTCCTTGTGATTTTGATCCGTGGTCCGGATAAAATAATCATATTCAATTTCCAAAAGTTTCCACAGTTCCTTAAACTTGGGAACCATTTGATCGACATAGGCTTTCGGTTCCTGCTTTTGATCCCGGGCCGCCCGATCGATTTTGGTCCCATGCTCATCGGTTCCCGTGAGAAAGAACACCTTTTCACCGCGGAAGCGGCGGAAACGGGCAAAGGTATCGCACAAAATGTTCGTGTAAGCATGCCCGATGTGAGGACTTGCGTTCACGTAATAAAGCGGCGTCGTAATGTAGTAGGGTTTTGTCATGGCTTTAAAAAATGCTCCCATAGAATTCCGGCTTGCGTAAGTACCAGTTTTTGATTGGCATAATCATCGATCGATTTTTTAATTTGACCCAACGATTCAAACAGCTCAAGAATGGACTCAAAGTCATGCTTGGAAGCAAGTTGTTCGACGAGCTCGGCTCGGTCCATGTGAATCAAATTTTCGGCATCTCGTGTGGCGCAATAGGTTAAGAGATCGCGTGTCCATTCGATTAAAAAGTCAAACACCTCACGGATCGCTTCCCTTCCCTGGCCCTGAAAACCGTCTAAAAAATCGGCGGGGCTTTTCACGAGTTGATCGATCCACTTATTTTTCTCGAGAAACCACTTTTCTTTATGTGCCTGCCGGGCACGGGCGAGTTCGCCCTGGGAAGCGCGGGCCAGAAAATCCGCCTCGACTTTTGAAATTCCTTCTTGAATCAGAATTTTTTTGACGGTTTCTTCCGGAAACGCCGGCACCTTGACTTCCATGGCGCGAGAAGTAATCGTATCGAAAAGCGATTTTGCGTGCGGAACGAAAAAAATAATTACATTCCCGGGCGGCGGCTCTTCAATACTTTTCAGCAGCGCGTTTTGTGCTTCAGCCGTCAGGCGTTCTGCTCCGTTAAAAATAAAAATCTTTACCTTTGCCTCAAAGGGTTTCAGGCTCAGCCAATTTCTAAAGTCGCGGACTTCCGCGATCTTAATCGATGCGGCTTCTTCATCGCTGCCGTACCATTTCAAATCGGGAAAAGTGCCTTCCGTCATTCTTCTGCAAACCGAACAATGACAATCCGCAGACGCTTTTCCTGTGCAATTCAGCGCTTTCGCAAATGCCAGGGCAAGTTCCTTTTTCCGCTCGACTTCTTTGCCGGTAAACAAATACGTGGTCGCCCATTTTCCGGAATGGACTTGTTTTTGAAACCGCTCTAATATTTTTTGATCGATTAATTCAACCGAAGGCATGGCTTAGTTTCACTTTGATTTTAGCTTGAACTGCTGGTTTTGAAAGATGGGTTGAAATGACCACAAACCGCTTTGGATTCTGCCTGGCCAGCGCGAGATAACCTTTCCTAATTTTTTGGTGGAAACGAACGGATTTTTTTTCCATCCGGTCGCCGCGTCCGCTTCGCTTGAGCCCTGTTTCGACATTGATATCGAGGAGAAAAGTCAAATCGGGAACCAAGCTACCGCGCGCAGCTTTGCATACTTCCTTCAAAGGTTTTAACGAAAAACCGCCGGCATAACCCTGATAGACAATGGTAGAATCTTCAAAGCGGTCACTGATCACGACCTTGCCCTTTTGGATCGCCGGGCGGATGAGTTCGCTTGCAAGCTGAGCCCGCGCAGCCAAATAAAGAAAAAGTTCCGTTTCAACCGACATGGCTTTATTTTTAGGATGCAGGAGGATGCTCCGAATCTGCTCGCCGATGGGGGTACTTCCCGGCTCTCTCACCACCATCACTTTTTTGTGCTTCTTCCTAAAATAAGAAGCAACAAAGCCGATGTGCGTGCTTTTGCCCGTGCCTTCCCCGCCTTCAAACGTAATGAAAATGCCTCGCTTCCTAGACA
>JACQQT010000077.1 GCA_016206815.1 Candidatus Omnitrophota bacterium
AGCATTGCGAAGCGTTATACCAACTTGGGTTTACCTTTTTCGGATCTGGTGGAGGAGGGCAATATTGGGCTCATGCGGGCGGTGGATAAGTTCAATTATAAAAAAGGCTACCGATTTTCAACCTACGCCTCGTGGTGGATTAAGCAGGCCATTATGCGCGCTCTTTCCAATCAAGGGAAGACCATTCGCGTCCCGGTTTATATGTTTGACACACTTTCCAAGTTCCGGAAAATGAGGGATAGTTTGGTCCAGCAGCTTTCACGGATCCCTCTGCCTAAGGAAATTGCGGATGCGATGGGCATTCCTGTGGAAAAGGTCAAGGAACTTGAACGCATTGCCTCCCAACCGGGTTCGCTCAATGCACCCGTGAGTTTGGACGGTGCTGCTGAAATGATTGATTTGATTCAAGACGAAAGCATTTCATCACCCGTTCAGAACATAGAAGAACTTTTTGAGGGAGAAAGAATCGAGCAGCTGCTTAATTTTGTGGATGAACGTGAACGGCAGGTCTTGGTTCTTCGGTTTGGACTGAAGGGAAAGGAACCGCATACGCTTGAAGATACCGCGAAACAATTCGGCGTGACGCGGGAGCGGATTCGTCAGATTGAACTGGCGGCCATTCATAAAATTCGTTCTGTTTTGAAGCTCAAGGAGGAAAAACTTGAAGACTATATCCGCTAAAAAAGTGATGGATTTAGATACCCTTCGCTCATTTATCCGTGACATCCCCGATTTTCCCAAGAAGGGAATTGTGTTTAAAGATATTACCCCCCTGCTCAAAGATGGCCCCGCACTCCGTTTTGCCTGTGATCAGCTTGCGGGAAGTTTTAGGGGAATGAAAATCGATCAAGTAGTCGGGATTGAGTCCCGCGGTTTTATTTTCAGTCCCGTTCTGGCCTATCAGCTTGGCGCCGGATTTGTTCCGGTTCGAAAAAAGGGAAAGCTTCCCGCAGCCAAGGAAGCAGTTTCTTATAGTTTAGAATACGGGGAAGATTCTTTGGAAGTGCATTTGGATGCCATCAAGAAAGGAACGCAGGTCGTTATTGTAGATGACCTTTTGGCAACCGGAGGAACGGCGGAAGCTGTGATTCGTCTTGTGGAAAAACTAGGCGGCACTGTTTTGGGCTTGGCGTTTCTGGTGGAGCTAGGCTTTTTGAAAGGCCGAGACCGCCTCAAAGGTTATCAAGTTCATTCGTTAATTCAGTTTTAAGTGGTAACTCAAAACGCGCCCCTATAGCTCAGGCGGAAAGAGCACCGGACTCCTAAGCCGGGGAGACTGGTTCGAGTCCAGTTAGGGGCAGGATTGGATCCAACC
>JACQQT010000078.1 GCA_016206815.1 Candidatus Omnitrophota bacterium
CACCTGGACCACCAATGAAGCCTCTGACTCTCAGGTGCAGTACCGGGTGCAGGGAACCACCACCTGGACGAACACCACTTTAAATACCTCCCTCGTCACGAGCCATTCGGTGAACCTCACAGGACTGAATGCCAGCACGACCTATGAATACCAAGTCAAAAGCCGAGATCAGGCAGGGAATCTTGAGATTTCAACTCAATACATCCTCATAACAGATCAAATAACTTTACAAACGGGTCTGATTTCACATTATGAATTCACCGGCAATGCTAATGATAGTTCTACTAGCGGTTTGAATGGAACGTTAGTGGGGGATCCCGTATTTGTTTCTGGACCGATCGGAAATGCGCTTCAACTTGATGGAGTTGATGATTACGTGAATGTAGCAAATAGTAGTTTTTCGTCAGTTACAGATAATTTCACCATAGCTCTTTGGGTTAATCCAACAACGACACACCAAATTGACGGCGAGTCCACATCAGGCTATCCGGGAACAAGTGGTCAACGTTACGCCATTTATCCATCCCACGGTACGGTTCAATATGGAGCCGGACATGCTGGCGCAGGGATATCGGTAGGAACGAACGGGATAAGTGTTTATGAGCATGCGGACGCCTACATGCCAACCCCTTTGGTTTATTCGGCAAGTCTATCGGGTTGGAATCATGTTGTTATCGTTTATGAAAATAAACAACCACGGTTATATCTGAATGGCATATTGGTGAGAACGGGGCTGACGAGTTCAAAGATTGTCCATCCAGGACAAGATATAGGCGAAGATGGAACAGGATATGGTTACTTTTCGGGTTCGCTTGACGACGTTCGTATCTACAATCGAAAACTTTCGGCCGAAGAAATCTCAGAACTTGCAAACGTTCCACTCCCCGATACCACACCCCCTACGATCAGTGCTGTCGCCTCAAGCAGTATTACCTCAAGTGCTGCCACCATTACCTGGACCACCAATGAAGCCTCAGACTCTCAGGTGCAGTACCGGGTGCAGGGACAGACCACCTGGACGAACACCACTTTAAATACCTCCCTCGTCACGAGCCATTCGGTGAGCCTCACAGGACTGAATGCCAGTACCACTTATGAATATCAGGTGAAATCGAAAGATCAAGCTGGAAACCTGGCGATTCAGCCCACGATTTCAAACTTTCTGACCCAAGCGCCACCGCCAGCTACCGCACCCTTTCAAGAATCAGGCGGCCTCCTTGTGATTGAAGCGGAGCATCCACACGCCAACATTTCAAGAAACGGGAAAAGCTGGACAAGTCAAACCACTCAAACGGGTTTTGCTGGTGAAGGATATTTTTGGGCAGGTCCTGATACTGGTATCAATCAGGACACAAATTATACGACCTTAAGCCCTGAGCTTCAGTACCAAGTCCAAATCCAAACCACGGGGACCTACTACGTTTGGGTCCGGGGCTATGGAAAGGACGGCGGAAGCGATTCCGTCCATGTGGGTCTTGATGGGGTAGGGACTTCCTCAGATAAGATCAATAATTTTGTAATCGGAAGCTATTCGTGGACCAAAAGCACTTGGGACTCGGTTGTGGCGACTGTTAATATTACAACGACGGGAACCCATACCCTCAATGTCTGGATGAGGGAAGATGGATTCATTTTCGATAAAATTCTTCTCACTCAAGATCCTAATTTTATTCCCTCAGGGCTCGATCCACAGGAAAGTGCACGCTTCATTCCAGATACCACGCCTCCTGTTGTGGCTCTCACCTCGACTAATTTTGTGACAAATTCTGCCTACACCTTGACCTATACCAATGATGGCAATCCGGTGAACGAGACATTAACACTTCAAGCAGGAGAGAATGTGATCCATAGGAGCATCCCGGATCCTGCGGGGAATGTGACTGAGGCTGACTTTCTCATTTACTATGCCGAGGGATTTCCACCAAGGATTACAAACACAACTCCTTCACTCGTCTATACATCCTCAGGTGAGATTGAAAAGGCGGTTCTAGCTGACGGACGGCAGATTCATTACAACCCAACTACGCTTGAAATCGAGCTTCTCGATTCCCTCGGTGCTCTGATTCGAACTCTTGCCCTAACTCCTCGCGTGCAGGAAGATGCGCCCAATCTTCTTTCAGTCACTTTGCAAGGCGGGACAAAGGTCTTCTATGAAGGGAATCAAGTTCACCACATCACCTTCGAAGACGGGACATTTGTTCAGAATGTGGTGCTCGATACGGAAGGAAAGATTAAAGAGGCTACGGTCTTTTCAGGAGATGGGCGGATTCTTCTGGTCTACGAAGGCATACTCATCCGGGAGATTGCTCCCACAGGACTTGTGACGGATTACACCCCTCAAGGCCTCATGGTCCGGGAGATTCCGCCTGAAGGAGACACGACCTTCTATTACTACGAAGGTGATTCCGAAACCGTCCTCCGGAGGATCTGGACCCGACACGGGGGTCTTACCATTTCCTACGACACCCAGGGACGCCTGGAGTGGGTCTTCTCGGGGAATACGGTCCGAAAATTTGATTCGGGGATTCTTAAAAGGATCGCAACCCCCGAGGGAATCCTTATTGACTACACCCTCACCGAAGAAGTCCAGGCGGACGGAAGCGTGCGCTTCCAAATCGAACTTCAAAATCCAAACCTAGTAGCTTCCCTTCCTGAATCTATCCGGAGTCAAGTCCAGATTCGAAGCGCCCTTTTTGATGCGGAGCGCAGTCCCCTTGAGATCACGCTCCTTGATAACACCACCCTTTTCTTCTCGGCTGGTCTTGTAACAAGGGTGATCAATCCCTTAGGGGAGGAAACCACCTACGACTATCAGGCGAATCAAGGCCTCCTTTTACAACTCGGAGTTAACCAAACCGGTGTCCGCTCAGAATACGATTCCTTGGGCGACCTCTCCCGAATTGTGACCACTGAAGCGACCTTTAAAATTGAGAATGACCAGATCGCCTCCCTCGACCCTCAGGATGGATCCCAGGTCACGAATCTCACCCTGGATACCGAAGGAAATGTGACAGGGGCCACGATCCTTGATCTTGACGGGACAACCCGCACTTATGTGAATCAGGAAATCTCCCAGGCTATCCAGCCTGACGGCTCGGTCTGGAATTATCAGAGTGGGTTGCCTGTAAGTCTTACCACAGGCCTCAACCTCCAGTATGAATTCATCCACAATCCAGGGGAGATCCGGGCGAATCTTCTCAATGTCGAAATTGCCGATGCCTCAAGCCCTGTAGAACTTGTTTACGACACAAGCTTCAACCTCCAATGGATGAGGAGGAAGAATAACGAGATGCTTTATTTCCAGGATAAGGTGCTTCAATCGCGGGTCCTCCCGGACGGCACAA
>JACQQT010000079.1 GCA_016206815.1 Candidatus Omnitrophota bacterium
GCAATCCAACGGACGAATCGTCTGACCGGAAAAAACAGCCGTGCCAGAAAATCCAGCGGAAACGCCGAGAAAAAAGCAAACCACTCGTTGTGCCTCACCGCAAAAACTTTTGGCGTCAATTCACCGACAACCACCAAAACAAACGTAAACAGCGCGACCGCCCAACCGGCACCCCCCGGCCCGAACCGTTCAATGGCAAACAATGTGACAAGCGCAATCGCCATTGTATTCACCAGCATATTTCCGATTAAAATGGTGATCAGCGTCCTGCGGGGCCGCTCCAATAAACGGGAGATGGTCTTCCAAGCGCCGGGATGCCGATTGCCTAAACGTTTCTTCTCCAATTTTGAAAGCGAAAAAACCGCCGCCTCAGATCCCGAAAAGAAAGCGGACAGAACCAGCAAAACACCCAGAAGTGCCAATTGTGGAATGAAGTAGGGCATAAATTACGGCCGATACAACCGATGTTCTCGAATATAAGTTAAAACGCGACCGGGAATCAGAGGCTGGGGAAAAATACCTTGTTGCAACTGGCCCCGAACCTGAGTGGATGAAATAGCCAGCGGAACAAAATCTAAAAATTCGACTTGCGGCGGAAGATGCTGTGTATCGAAGCCCGGACGTTTTGCGATAACAAAATGAGCAAGTGAAAAGACGGCGTTTATATCTTTCCATTGGTCCAAGCTCTTCCCCCAATCTCCCCCCGTAATGAAAAAAAGCTCGGCTGGTTTTGGAAACCGTTTCCTAAAAAAGCGGAGCGTATCGACCGTGTACGAAATTCCTTCGCGTTTCACTTCGCAATCGGAAACCTCGATTTGCGGTTTGTCCGCTACCGCAAGCCGGGTCATTTCCAAACGCGCTTCGGCAGAAGCTACGGTAGCACCCTGCTTCTGTTCCAACGGATGTCGAAACGCTGGCACCAAAATCAAGCAGTCCAAACGAAGCCGGGCAAGCGCCGCTTGCGACAGCGCCAGATGTCCTTCGTGAATCGGATCGAAGGTGCCGCCCAAAATACCGATACGTTTTGAATATTCCGGATTCATTCAGGTACGAATTTGACCGGTTCCCTGAACGACATATTTGTACGAAACCAACCCTTCCAAGCCCATCGGGCCGCGGGCATGAACCTTATCCGTCGAAATCCCGATTTCAGCGCCAAAACCGTATTCATTGCCGTCTGAAAACCGCGTTGACGCATTGACCATTACCGAAGACGAATCGACTTGCGCCACAAACGCCCGCGCCGTCTTTTGATTTTGAGTGACGATGGAGTCTGTGTGCGCAGAACCGTATTTTTGAATATGGGCCGCGGCCTCTTCAAGACTGCGAACGACGCGGATGGAAAGAATTCGATCCAAATATTCCGTTTTCCAATCTTGTTCGGTTGCCTTTTTGACACCGGGCAGGAATCTCCGTGTCGTCTCATCTCCGCGAATTTCACACCCCGCCTTTTCAAGCATCGCTCCGTAAACAGGAAGAAACCTGTGGGCGATTGAGCGGTGAACCAATAGCGTCTCCATCGCATTGCAAACACCGGTTCGCTGGCACTTTGCATTAAACGCAATTTGAAGCGCCATCTTCAAATCAGCGTCCCGATCTACATACACATGACAAATCCCTTTGTAATGTTTGATCACCGGAATACGGGCATTGCGGGCCACGCGTCTGATGAGAGCTTCTCCGCCGCGCGGAATCACCAGATTAATCGTATCTTCCAATTTTAAAAGTTCATCAATAGCCCGGCGGTCCAAAACCGGGATGAGTGAAACAGAAGCCTGCGGAATCCGATGCCGTTTCAAAACCCGCTCATAGACATCCACAATGGCACGATTCGAATGAAAGGCCTCCCGCCCACCCCGCAGTAAAACCGCATTTCCGCTTTTTAGACACAAGGAGGCACATTCCGAAGTCACGTTAGGACGCGACTCATAAATAATCAGGATCACGCCCAACGGGACCGTTACCTTTGAAATCTTCAAACCGTTGGGACGGCGCCAAGACTTCAGAGAAATTCCGATCGGATCTTTTAATTTTGCGACATCGGAAACGGCTTTGGCCATCTGGTGGACACGCTCTGAATCTAAGGTCAGGCGATCGATCATGGCACCGGACAAATCCATTTTCTCGGCCTCGCGTAAATCTCTCTGGTTAGCCCGAATAATCACCCGAGATTGCCGCCGCATGGTCACCGAAACTTCATTTAAAATTCGATTCTTCGTCTGCGTGGAAAGATCGGCCAATTCATAAGAAGCTTGTTTGGCCTGTTCTGAAAGTTGGGCTAATCTTTTCTTTAAGCTCACGTCTCGCTACTCCAGAACCACTAAATTATTTCGATGAACCAGCTCATCGCTTCGTTTATATCCCAGAATAGAAGCGATCGCACTCGCCTTTTGTCCCTGAATCTTGAGAACCTCTTCCCGGGAATAATTCACCAACCCGCGCGCAAAAACTCCTCCTGCCTCATCCGTCACATCCACGACATCTCCCAGCTTAAAATTCCCGCTGCACCGCAAGACGCCGCTTGCCAAGAGACTCCGTTTATCGGCCGTCAATGCCCGACGGGCACCTGGGTCAACGGTGATCGTCCCTTTCGATGAGGCAGAATGGGCCAGCCATTTTTGACGAGCGCTGGATTTTTGAGTGGCGGGATGAAACAGCGATCCCACTTCCTCGCCTTTTAAAATGCGTTCCGCAATATGGGTATCCTGGCCGTTGGCGAGAACGATCGGAATGCCGGAACGCATGGCGGTCTGAGCGGCTTCCAATTTGGTTTTCATGCCGCCCACCGTCTTCTCACTTTGTTTCGGATGAATGTGAGAGGCGTATTCTTTCAATTCTGCCGGCGATTGAATCTGATGAATCAGCGTTTTGTCCCTTAAATAAAAACCGTCAATATCGCTCAGAAAAACAAGGAGACTTGCTTCTACCAAATTGGCGACCTGCGCTGCCAGAACATCATTATCGCCAAACTTGATTTCTTCGGTTGCTACGGTATCGTTCTCATTCACCACCGGAATAGCCCCCATCTTCAATAATGCCTCGATGGTATTCTTGGCATTGACATAACGTTTTCGGTCCTGGAGGCCGTCTTGCGTGAGTAAAATCTGCGCGGCGTGATAACCGGCTCTCGAAAAAGCAGACTCATAAGCTTTCATCAACTTCCCCTGGCCGATCGCCGCACAAGCCTGCAGCTCGGGAAGTGTGGTCGGCCGCCTCGTACGCTTCAACGTATCCATACCAAGTGCAATTGCCCCGGAACTCACCACAACCACCTGAACCCCGTGCTGGACCAGAAAAACGACCTGCGAGACGATCTTCTCCAAATTTTCGTGGGCAAAATGACCGCCGGACGTCGTCAGCGTGCTCGTCCCTATCTTCATGACCCACCGCTTCGCTTTATTCAGTTGTTGTCTCATGACTACTCACCCCTAAAAATTCCTGCGCCGCCTTCATGAGAGAATCAACTCCCGTTCCTTCCTTCGCCGAAATCGAGAAAATTTTGTCATGAGCAGGCAGTTGTTTCCGAACCCGTTCATCCAACGGAACCGCATCTGTCTTGTTAATCACCAAAAACCGCGGGATTTGAGCAAATGCCGAATTGAAACGTTCAATCGTACCGGACAAGATATCGTAGCCTGCTTTCGCGTCGTTTGCAAATTCCGTTTCAGGCTCCAGAATAAAAAAAATCAACCGTGCCCGCTCCAAATGCTGCAAAAAATGCGTTCCCAGGCCGCGCCCTTCACTCGAAGCCTGATAAATTGCCGGAAGCTCGCAGATATGAAGCTCGCTAAAATTAGTCCGATAGGTTCCGAGTTGAGGTGCTTTTGTAGCAAAAGGATATTCCGTTTCAAAAACGCCGGCGCCCGTCAGCCTTTTCAGCAAGGTGGTTTTCCCCGCATTAGGCAACCCCACCAAAAAAATATCGGCGATAATCTTAAAAGAAAGAACTAACTCTAACTCTTTTTGGGGTTCTCCTAATGTGGTCAGCCGTTTGGCATGATTTCCGTATCCGCCCTTCCCGCCCTTCAAAACAACTACTTCATGGCCGGCCTCCACCAAGTCTCGAACCAAAAGCTGATTTTGCTTGTTTCGAACTGTTGTCCCGCATGGCACCTTGACAATACAATCGGCACCCTTTCGCCCGTACTTATTATTGCGGGTTCCGGTACCGCCGGCTTCCGCTTCGAAAACACGTTTCGATTTCAGTGGAAAGAGACTTCCGGTCTGAGGGTCTGAGCGCATAATCACGCTTCCGCCGTCTCCGCCGTCTCCGCCGTCCGGGATTCGTTTATGATCGGCACGCTTCCGGTAGCTCTCACACCCGTGTCCTCCCGCGCCGGATCGAACCATAATGGTCACTTCATCGATGAACATGATTAAACCCCAGTAAATAAAAAAGGCTGATCCGGGCTTTTGCTCACCCTTCTCAGCCTCTTTCAGATTTCAACCTAAACTTAATTGTTCAGAACTAAATAAACGGTCCGATTGGGTTTGAAATGTACGGTACCGCTGCGAAGGGCATACAGCGTGTCATCCGCACCGCGAGCAACATAACGACCTGGTTTAAAGGGCGTCCCTCTTTGTCTGATCAAAATAGCCCCGGCATGAACCTGCTGTCCGCCATAGGTTTTGACACCCAGCATCTGCGGATTAGAATCGCGACCGTTGGTTGTACTCCCTTGACTTTTTGTATGTGCCATTTACTTACTCCGTATTAATGCGTTTGATGCGTAAACGAACGACGGTTTGCCGATGACCTTTTTTGCGCTTGTAACCCTTGCGCCTTTTAAACTTAAAAGAAATCACCTTGGGAAGTCTCGTGGTTTTTAAAACCTCACACGTCACGGAGGCTTTCGGCACAAACGGTTGTCCGACTTGTGCCTTTCCATTGGTTTGAACCAAGAGAACCTGGTTCAGCTTGACTTCTTTTCCGTCCGAGTTCTCGCCGGCAACTGCCGAAACCCGTTCGGTTTCAATGACGTCGTTTTCCGAAACCCGATATTGTTTGGAACCTACGATAACTACTGCATATTTAGCCATTTGCAATCACCTTTGAACCGTAAATTCTAAAGGATATCGATAGATATGTCAATTTAATAGGAACCCTTAACGAAACTTTATAAGTGATTGACTGCAAGCAACTTACGCACGATAACCTGACCCCTTGAAGATGATCTACCTCAATTGCCTCTCTAAAGCCACTTGCCAGTCGCCCCACAAATCCTCAATGGTACGGCCGAAAGCCTTCTCAAAAGCTTCCCGAAACCGGGTCTCCTTGCCCACCTCAAGCAACAGTTGTTTCATGCTGTAAAAGCGGCGCTGCTCCACGAGGTAGGCCGTAAATGAAAACGACTGCAAGTAAAACAAAACAACTTTTTCCTGCGACTTTGTGAGAGAAGGGTCTAAAAACATCAACTCATCGATCCCGATCAGATCCTTTTTTCGAACCGCTTGTGCGAGCAGTCTTAGATGAACCGGCTGGATTTTATTCTCTTCGTACTGTGCAAGACCTTCATTTAACCAAACGGGACACTTCAATTGGCTGAGATCCAACACAAAAGCATGTGTTAACTCATGATAGATTAATTTTTTCAAATCATTCTCATTCAAATCAGCAGTTTTGCCGCCGTTGTCATAAACCGGAAGGCGAATCTTGCCGTCAAACAATGCCCCCGACCAGTGCGGTGCGGTGCTTGATAACTCCCTGTATTCCTCGTAATCGTAAAGTAAGACCGGCACTTTGTACTTCGGGTAATAACCGAAATCCTGCGAAATCGATCGATAAGCTTCCCTTAAGAATTCTCGAATCCTGGATCCTTCCAAGCTCCCGCTTCGCCGATAACGAATAATAAAATGCTCGTCTGAATATTGCTGCTGCATTTTATCGATATTCTTTTCCCGAATCACTTTTTCATACTTTTCCCGAAGTTTCGGATCGGGGTTCAGGGAAAACGCTTTTTTGTAATAGGCTTCCGCTTCATCTAATCGATGGTTCAAGTTTGCAATTTCACCCAACAACTCATAGGCATAAGGATTGGAAGGATCCAGCTCGATGGATTCTTTGAGCAAACTTTCGGCCACTTCGTATTGATGTTTGTTGAAATGATCAACCGCCTCGTTGTAATGTTCCCGTCCGGCATTCAGCGAGACGATATCGACGGCCGTTGCCAGCGGTGAATTCAGCATAAATGCTTTGGCGCTTGCCAATTCCCGTTTGATTCTTGAGGGTGCATTATTTTCCCGGCCTAAAGAACGGGGCTCGGACAATTGATCGACTCCCTGAATCATTGCTTCCATTTTTTTAATATAAGTTTGCGCCTGAATGAAACGGTTTTCTGAAATCAGTTTTTGACTATAATCGTCATAAGCATGCAGCAAGACATTGAGAACCTTTTCATTTTGGGGATCCCGTCTCAAAACGGTTTCCAAAATTGCGATTCCGCCTTCGTAATTGCCCTGCTGAATAAACGTATTCCCTTTTTCAATGAGAGGACTGATCTGATCCTGATCGGCCGGAAAAGACAAGGAGGGCCATGTCAAGAAGACCAAGCAGCAACTGAACGAAAATAGAAAAATTTTCACCGTCAAGCGGGTTCGGGTTTGAATTGTTCCGCCATTTGAATCCGTTTTCCGATTGCCGGATGATCATAAAGCAGAAACTCGATCACAGGATGCGGATCCGGATCGGCCAGATTCAGGTCTCTCAGTTTTTGCATGGCAGAAATAAAGGCACTTTTTTCGCCCGTGTTCTCAAGCGCAAATTGATCCGCCCGGCGCTCCGCGCGGCGGGAAAACGCATTCGAAGCAGGACTGACGACCAAATTGAAAATGAAAAAAATAAGGGCGAGCAGCGCAAACGCCCGAACGTCGCCGGCCCCTTCATACCCAAGGGATTGCGAAAAACGGTTCAGGAACTGATAGGCCAGCCAAAAACCTATCAACGAAACCGCAATGCCGAAACCGAATTGTTTCCAAATATCGCGGTGCCGGTAGTGGCCGAGCTCATGGGCCAAAACCGTTTCAATCTCGTCGTGGCTGAATGAATCCAGCAACGTATCGCCTAAGATCACCCGCTTGGTCTTGCCGAAACCCGTGAAAGCAGCATTTGCTTTCTTTGTGGTTTTGCTCAGATTCAGCGAATAAACATTTTGAATTTTAATCCCAAAGCGGTGTGCCAAGGCTTCGATTTTTGTCTTCAGGATTTCATCTCGAATGGGACTATACTTATAAAAAAGCGGAATAATGAATACCGGAAATAATTTCCCCAAAACTAAACCAAAGACCGCATACCCTGCCCAGGCCCATAACCACCAGGTTGATTCAAAATGCCAGATCAAAGCATAAAGCAACAAAACAAGCGGCGTTGCAATTCCGAAGGAAAGCAGCTGCTTTTTCGTCCATTCCCAAAACCAGCCCCGCAGGGTCT
Source organism: Candidatus Omnitrophota bacterium (assembly GCA_016206815.1). GTDB lineage: Bacteria > Omnitrophota > Omnitrophia > Omnitrophales > Danuiimicrobiaceae > 01-FULL-45-10b. Next base: position 7,427 of record JACQQT010000079.1, read on the forward strand.
GATTGGATAATTCATATTGATGTTCCAAAACAAACCCGGAATAAAATGAAATGGGGAAAGAAAAAATGAGTGAGTAAACCGAAAAAAAGAGAAAATAAAAGAAAACAATGCCGTAAGCGGCTGAGGTCAGATAAACCGATCCCTCGTAAAATAAAAAAGTAAACCGGAAAGCAATGATACTGATCAGAATAACGAAACTGAGCACAAGGCTATAAAGCGCGAGCCAAGCTCGCTTTCGTTGATAGGCTTTATTTTGAGATGGATCAGGCATGGGACCTCCGGTTTTGATCACGAATCGAAAAGAATTCGCCGTTTCTGTTGTTCTTCATCCGAATCCAGCGTCACCATCTCTTCCAACCGCTCTCCTTCTTCATAGAGATGGCTCGGAATTTCGTTTAAAAAGCGGGAAGGCAGATTGTGCTGACGGGAACCGTAAAGCCTTCTGGAATCGGCAGACAGCAAAAAAAGTTTTTCTTTCGCGCGCGTCATCCCGACGTAACAAAGGCGGCGTTCCTCCTCCAAATCGCGCATATCGCTTCCGAACGAATTAACATGCGGAAAAATTTCCTCTTCCATTCCCACCATCAATACGATGGGAAACTCAAGCCCCTTTGCACAGTGAAGCGTCATCAAGGTCAAGCTGTTGCTGCCGGCATCCCAGGTATCCACATCGGTGGTCAAACTGATGCTTTCGATGAAAGCTTCCAACAATCCTTCTTTTGAACCCCTCACTGGCTCCCACGTTTCCTCGAAATCTTGAACGGCTGAGAAAAATTCCTGGATGTTGTCAATTCTGACTTTGGACTCGATGGTCCGTTCCTGCTCAAGTTCCTTTAAATATCCCGTTCGATTCAAAATATCTTCAAGCAGTTCACTCACAAGAAATCTTGATTTTTCCGCCCGAAATGACTGGACCATTCGATTGAAATTCAAAAGCGCCTGCTTGGCTTTCGTTCCGATTCCTTCTGCTTCGGCCACTCTTTCCAACGCAGCCTCAAGCCCGATTGCTTTCACGCGCTGGTCATTTTCAAAAGCTTCCAGTGATTTCTTCCCGATTCCCCGATTGGGCACATTCACAA
>JACQQT010000083.1 GCA_016206815.1 Candidatus Omnitrophota bacterium
GAATTTGCCACCAAGTTTAAGCTTCCGATAGTTCCCGTCATTCGCGAGATTGCTTCGTCGACTTCGTCTCCTCAAGCGGTACCAGGTACAACGGTGCCAGGTTCACAGAACCCGGCACCGGCTGTACCTGGTACCGTTAAACAAGCCTTTACCGGCGTTGGAATCTGTGTGAACTCTACAACGCCGGACGGTTCTTTTTCTATTAATGGAATGAATTCTGATGAAGCCATTTCCAAGATTACCGATTGGCTGGCTCAAAAAGGATTCGGGAAGAAAGCGGTGAATTATCGATTGAGGGATTGGCTTTTCAGCCGGCAGCGGTATTGGGGAGAACCGATTCCAATGGTTCATGTGGATGGAAAACCAAAACCCATTTCTGTTTCTGAACTTCCTCTTACGCTTCCGGAGGTGAAATCGTATGAACCCACCGGAACCGGCGAAAGCCCGTTAGCTGCTATCAAAGAATGGGTCAATGTGACGGTACCAGGTACAACGGTGCCAGGTTCGGAGAACCCGGCACCGGCTGTACCTGGTACCGTTGTTGTGAAAGCGAAACGCGAAACCAACACGATGCCTCAATGGGCAGGTTCGTGCTGGTATTATCTCCGTTATTTGGATCCACAAAATGGCTCGGTGCTGATCGATCCAAAGAAGGAAAAATATTGGATGGCGGTAGATCTCTACGTCGGCGGTGCCGAACATGCCGTTCTTCATTTACTGTATGCGCGGTTTTGGCACAAGGTGCTTTACGATTGCGGCGTTGTTTCCACCAAAGAACCGTTTCTCCGCCTGGTGAATCAAGGAATGATTTTGGGCGAAGACAATCAAAAAATGTCGAAATCCCGCGGCAATGTGGTGAACCCGGACGACATTGTCCGCGCCTATGGTGCCGATAGTGTGCGGCTGTATGAAATGTTTATGGGGCCGCTTGAGATGGTCAAGCCATGGTCGACCAAAGGGGTAGAGGGCGTCTACCGGTTTCTGGGACGGGTATGGCGGCTGGTGACTGAACGAGCGGTACCAGGTACAACGGTGCCAGGTTCGGAGAACCCGGCACCGGCTGTACCTGGTACCGAAGAAGAAGAAAATAGAATTCTTCACCGCGCCATCAAAAAAGTGACGGAAGACATTGAGGAATTGAAATTTCACACGGCCATTTCTGCGCTCATGATTTTTGTGAATGACATCACCAAGTTAAAAGTGTGCTCTAAAGAAACCATCGAAACGTTTATCCTGCTGCTTGCACCTTTCGCACCGCATATTTCGGAAGAGTTATGGCAGCGGCTGGGTCACGAGAAAAGCTTGGCTTATGAATCTTGGCCGTCTTATAATGAAACGTATCTCCTCCAGAACGAAGTCGAAATTGTGATTCAGGTTCTTGGGAAAATTCGCTCCCGCATGGTCGTGCCCAAGGGTTTAAGGGAAGCCGAGCTTAAAGAGAAAGTTCTGGCGGACGAAAATGTGGCGAAATGGATGAACGCCAAACCCGTTAAAAAATTTATCGTGGTTCCGGACCGACTCATCAACATCATCATATGAAATCCAGAAAAGTAGAAATTCGCCAGAATCAGGTTTGCATTGGGAATACGAAAATCCCGATCTTGAGCGGAGAAGTTCACTACTGGCGGCTCAATCCGCGGTATTGGAAAGCGATTTTAAGCGAAATCCGCGAGATGGGACTTCAAGTGGTTTCCACTTACGTTCCGTGGGATTATCACGAAACCAAGCGCGGCCATTTTGATTTTACGGGGAAAACGGATGAGACCCACAATCTGAGGGGATTCCTCGAGCTGACACGCCGGGAAGGTTTCTGGCTCATCATCCGGCCGGGCCCTTACATTTACAGCGAATGGCCGAATGACGGCATTCCTTCTTATGCCTACAAATATCACCGACTCCATCCTAAATTCTTGGAATACGCAGAGAACTATTTAAAGAAAGTTTGTGCGGTCATCCAACCTTTCTTAGCGTCTCGAAAGTCAGGCCATATTATCCTGCTTCAGGCGGACAACGAAATCGATCCCTGGCCGGATGTATTTGGGCATCAGTATGGTTTAGCGGAAAAACCGGGGATGTTTCAGGAATTTTTGCGGGCAAAATACCACAGCAATATCCACGAATTGAATCGGGCATGGGGAACGAAGTACCGGAATTTTCAAGAAGCGGGTCCTTTCATCGCTTGTATGTTAAAGGACGAGCGGGGGCTTCCTCTCAAGGGAGACCGTGAACTCAAACGGAATTTGGACTATTTTGAGTTCAAGTATCAATATGCCTATTTGTGCGCCAAATGGTGCGTCAGTGTTTATCGGAAATTAGGAGTCGATATTCCGATTTATTTGAATTTGTATCCGTTTTTTTATGCACACGATTGGGCCAAGATGCAGAGCGTCTGCGATCTGGTCGGAATCGACCTTTATCCTTCGAATGAATTAATGGAAGATGAACACGAACAAAGAAAGTTTTTGGATAAGGTTCGTTTTTTAAGCGGCGTCTCGAAAGTCTCTTATATTGCCGAATTTGCCTCAGGGGTTTGGCACGCGCGTCACTACGAGTCTGGAATCCTGACGCCCAACCATTATCGTTTGATTACGTTAACGGCTCTTTTGGGCGGAGCGACGGGTTGGAATTGGTACATGCTGGTCAACCGCGATAATTGGTACATGTCACCCATTAATGAATGGGGGAGAAGGCGCAATGAGCTGTACGAGGTTTTCAAAGGATTGGTTCGTGCCTATGAGACGATCAAGCCTTATCAGTTGACGAAAATGACCGATATCGCAGTGACGTTCAATCCGCTTCAGTACGCGGCCCGGACCCTTTTACCGGACAGCTTGATTCTCACCTCGCTTTACGAGGCCGATATTGATTATGATTTGTTTGATCCCGCAACCGGGCCCAGTAAAAAGCGGATTGTTTTTTACTCCGGGAATCAATGGATCAGCCGGAAAGCGCATGAACACTTACGCGATTACGTAGCGTCCGGAGGGATTTTAGTTGCGTTCAGAAATTATCCCCGAAAAGATGACTGTTTCGAGCCGCTCGATCTTCTAGGTTTCCAAGACCCCGATAAAATTTTGTTTGAGTTTCGAAAAAGTTTCAAACTCTCGCTTGCCAAGGGCTCAAGCGTCGAGGTCACCAGTTCTGTATTCAGTTTTAGTCATTGTGCGGGAAAGCCGATCCGGGCTTCGTTTGGCAATTACGGGATTCACACCGTGGGCTACGTTAAATCACTCGGTAAAGGCAAGATTCTGCATTTGGGGGTGGAGCCTTCGAAAGACTTGCTGCTTGAGATCTTGCGTTTTTTCGGCATTCCTTTTTATTCCAATTCTCCCACCAAGGATGTAAAAACCGCATTATTTCATTCCAAACAACAGTATTATCTGGTGGCCGTCAATAACGGCCGTGAAGACAAAAGCGTCACCATCTCATTTGCGTTGCCGGGAAGGAAGTTGAAGCGCTTCCGCGTGACGAGTTTGTTTGACGGTTCAGCGGAAACTTTTTCGGTGCAGCACGATCAGGCGGTTTTTAGCCCGGAAATTCCGAGGAAAGACGGCCGCATTTTTGAAATCAAGCTGATTTCCTAATTTCCTTAGTTGTTAACCAATCCGGGTAAGGGATAAAAGAGTTGTCAAGCCCAGGGGGTTTCGATATAATCACCTCGTAAAGTCCTTCCCTAAAAATGTATAACGAATACTTTGGACTGAAAGAAGCTCCGTTTAACGTGACTCCCGACCCGCGGTTTATTTTCTTCAGCCCAAAGCACCTCGACGCTTTCTCCTGTTTGCTATACGGAATTGAATCC
>JACQQT010000082.1 GCA_016206815.1 Candidatus Omnitrophota bacterium
CTTGTTATAAATGCTTGAATTGCGGCAATTCGATCGGCTGTTCTTAAGAGGTTAAAAAAGGGGACAGGCCTAGGCCTGTCCCCTTTTTTAACCTCTTAAGAACAGCCGATCGAATTGCCGCAATTCAAGCATTTATAACAAGCTCCGCTGCGGACGGTCAGATGACCGCACAAGTTACACATCGGAGCGTCGCCCATCATGGTGGAGAGATGCTCCGAAAGAACCATGGCCTGAACTTTACCGGAAACCAGAGTTCCGCCATCAGCTCCCGCCGAAAAAAGCTCCATCTCCGGAGTGAGGGTTTGCCGCATCGGAGCTGCCGAGTTTGCCTGGCTATTTTCTGTTTTGGCCGGAACGGATGCTTTCGCTTTTTCAGCTTCCACTCTAGCCGGAACTTTCAGAGAGGCCGGCAGCGGTTCGGTATCCAAGACCGGCTTTTTGTGAATAAAATCCGTCATCCCGAGATATTCCATGCCCAGCACGCGGAATAAATAATCGACAACGGAGGTTGCAAATTTGATATTCGGATGCTCCACAGCACCCTGCGGTTCAAAACGCGTAAAGGTAAACACGTCCACAAATTCTTTCAGCGGAACGCCGTACTGAAGCCCGAGTGAAACGGCAATCGCGAAACAATTCATCATGCTTCTAAACGCCGCGCCTTCCTTGTGCATGTCGATAAAGATCTCGCCTAAAGTGCTGTCCTCATACTCCCCGGTCCTTAAATACACCTTGTGGCCGCCTACGGTCGCTTCCTGCGTAAAACCGTGACGTTTCTTGGGAAGCCGTCTGCGCTTCAGAGGCGGCTTGGTTTCCGGCTTGGAATCCTCGGAAGAAGATGTGTTGAGCGGCTGAGACGCTTTGCAACCGTCCCGATACAACGCGATGGCTTTCAAACCCATCTTCCAACCTTCCACGTAAATATCCCGGATTTCTTCAACGGTGGCTTCCTTCGGCAAATTAACGGTCTTGGAAATAGCACCCGAAATAAAGGGCTGCACGGCTGCCATCATGCGGACATGGGCCATCGGCTCAATGAAACGTTCGCCCTGCTTCCCGCACTTATTGGCACAATCAAACACGGGTAGATGTTCCGGCCTCAGATGCGGCGCGCCTTCGATCGTCATCGTTCCGCAAATCACGCGATTTGCTTCTTCGATTTCAACCGCAGAAAAACCGATTGCCTCCAAAAGATTAAACTTGGGCGATTCCCACTCTTCCGGTTTAAAACCCAAGCGTTTCAAGGGCTCCTGCCCCAGCACCCAAGGGGCAAAGGCATGCGCAAGCTCAAAGACGGCCGGAAGCTTGGATTCGATTTTCGCGATCTCTTCACCGGTAAATCCTTTTGAACGCAATGCATTTTCATTGACCCACGGCGCATGATCCAAAGAAGCGGTTCCCGTCACATACTCAATCATCTCTCGAATCTCGGTCTCCGAATACCCGAGTTTCCGGAGCGCTGCGGGAACCGATTGATTGACGATCTTGAAATAACCGCCGCCTGCCAGTTTTTTAAACTTCACCAACGCAAA
>JACQQT010000088.1 GCA_016206815.1 Candidatus Omnitrophota bacterium
AGTTTAGTTCCAGGTCGAAGCCCCATGTATTCAAGGGCATGCTCGGCATCCCTCTTTAAAACCCCAGGAATATTGTCTGGTGATGGAATGACACCATCGACATCAACAACCATTCCCGGATTTGTTCCCCAAGTCACCTGCGGAGCAATGTTTTTTGCATCAAGAATGATGTTACGATCAAAGACGGCATCAGGATCCGACGGAAGCGCTTTCCAGAGCCGGATCGCCTCCTCCATCTCTTGGCCTCTCGGGGCGAAGGGCCGATCGCCCCTCGCAAGATATTCAAAGGTTATCTCATCCGGCGCAATCATTCCCGCCTTGGCACCCGCCTCGATGCTCATATTGCAAACGGTCATGCGCCCTTCCATAGAAAGAGACCGAATGGCAGACCCTGTATATTCCAAAACATGCCCCGTCGCCCCCGCCGTTCCGATCAATCCAATCAATTTGAGAATCATGTCCTTGGCCGTAACACCTCTTGGAAGCTGACCACTAAACTCAATACGGAACGTCCTGGGGCGTTTCTGGCGGAGACATTGAGTGGCGAGAACATGCTCCACCTCACTCGTGCCAATACCGAAGGCAAGCGCACCAAAGGCTCCATGAGTGGAAGTGTGACTGTCACCGCAAACAATCGTTCTGCCGGGAAGTGTCAAACCAAGCTCCGGACCGATAATATGAACAATCCCCTGAAGGTCACTCTTTAAATCGTAAAGGGTAATACCGAATTCCCGACAGTTTTTTGTGAGTGCCTCTATCTGGGCACGAGAGATTTCATCCCGAATGTTGAAACGATCAACTGTGGGAATGTTGTGGTCCATCGTGGCAAACGTGAGATCGGCTCTTCTCACCTTACGATGGGAAAGGCGCAAGCCCTCAAACGCCTGTGGGCTTGTTACTTCGTGGACCAGGTGCCTATCAATATAAAGAAGTGTGGTGCCGTCGACCTCAGAGACGATATGTGAATTCCAAATTTTTTCAAAAAGGGTACAAGCCATAGCTCACACCCTCTCTTAGTGTAAGAGAAAGGCGCTGGCAACCGTTACAAATAATTGTAGAATCCTCGTCCCGTCTTTCTCCCAAGCCAACCGGCATCGACGTACTGCTTGAGAAGGGGGCAAGGTTTAAACTTATCACCAAACGATCCGTGAAAAACCTCCAGAATGGAGAGGACGGTATCGAGACCCACCAGATCCGCCAAGGCTAACGGCCCCATCGGCTGGTGGGTACCGAGTTTCATGGCGTTGTCAATATCCTCCACGGTTCCAATCCCCTGATGAAGGGCGTAGATTGCTTCGTTGATCATCGGAACAAGGATCCGATTGACAATAAA